>NEUS01000026.1 GCA_002288455.1 Opitutia bacterium Tous-C1TDCM | reverse complement strand
TCCGCGTCAGCTTCGTCATGCACCCAAGGGACAGAAAACTCGTCTGTTGGCTCATCCCTTACCTCACCACTTTTCGTGCCGACTTCCGGCGCGGAGGGGACGTTTTTCAGAGGCTCCTCAACTGAATGATCCCGGCTCAGACCGCCGCTTCGCCGCGCTCGTCGGTCCGGATCCGGATCACTTCCTCGATCGGCAGCACGAAGACCTTGCCGTCGCCGATTTTGCCGGTCTTCGCGGCCTTCACAATCGTGTCGACGGCCTTGCCGGCCAGCTCGTCGCCGACGGCGACCTCGAGCTTAACCTTCGGCAGGAAATCGACGGTGTACTCGCTGCCGCGGTAAATTTCGGTGTGGCCCTTCTGGCGGCCGAAGCCTTTGACCTCGGTCACGGTCATGCCCTCGATGCCGGCGGCGGCGAGCGCCTCTTTCACTTCCTCGAGCTTGAACGGCTTGATGATGGCAACGATGAGTTTCATGCGGCGATAGGTTGGAAAACGGCCCGAAATCTGGGAGCCGGCCCGGAGCGGCGCAAGCTATCCTTCGCTCCGGCCCCGGGGATCAGCGCCGGTGCAGCGCCGCAATCCGCGGCCCAATCGCGGGCGCGGACCGGCGCTGCCCGCCGCGGCGGCGTCACGAGCCGATCACGAGCACGCCCTTGAAGACGACGAGCACCACGCCGACGAGCGCGCAGCAGGCGATGAAGCCGAGCGCGTCCGTCTTGTCCCATTTCGTGAACTCCCAATTCGAAGCCGGAAACAGCTTCGTGTGGTCGTAGCGGGTCGGCGCGGCGTAACTCTCCTCCACCCGCTTGGCATCCTCGTCGAGCGTCGGCGCCACCGGCGTTTTCATGCGCACATAGAAACGGGCGACGCGCACCGGATCCGTCGGCCGCGTCAGCAGCGAAACCCCGATCAGCAGCACGATCGGCAACGCCGCATCGACGAGGTAGCGCGTCGTGAGCAATTGGGCCGAGCTGAAACCGGCGACATCGAAGCCGAGCAATTTCATCAGGTAGACCTCGGGGCGGAACAGGCCCTTGCCCGTCTTCGGCGAATTCGGATCCTTCGGGTCCACGCGCACGACCCCTTCCTCGAAGTACACCGACACCGGCTCGATCCGGCGCGTCTTCGTGATCTTCTGCCCTTCCTGCGCGGCGAGACCGGCGGCGACATCGGCCTTGGTCGCGGCGACTTCCTTCGTCACCGTGCGCTCGCGCGTCATCAGCGTCAGCGCCTCCGAACGCGCGAGGGCCGGGATCGTCGACACGATCCACGGCACGACGGCGATGAGCAGCAGCGTCATGATCACCTGGACGAGGACCGCGATCCGCGTCACCCGGCGCCACAGGAACAGCAGCGTCACCGGCACGCCCCAGACCAGCAGGAGCACGATGGCAAACTTCAGGATCGCGACCACGCTGTTGAGGAACAGGCCGACCAGCACACCCGCGGCCAGCAGGACCGGCACCGCCACGCGCGCGACGACCATGTAGTGCGCGTCGGTTTTGCCGGGGAACATCGGTTCGTAGAGATTCTTCACCGCGAGACCGGAGAGCGCGACGGACTGGGCGCCGAGGACGGCGATTTTGCCGCCGAGCACGCCGGTGATCATCACGCCGATCAGGCCGACGGGGAGCAGTTCGCGCGTCATCAGGCCCCAGGCCTGGTCGGGATCGGCGAGGCCGGGCCCGAAGAGGGCGATCGCGATCAGGCCGCAGTAGGCCCACGCGATGGTGACGAAGCGTTTGCTGAAACCGCCGGTGACGGAGCCGAGCCGCGCGGCCATCTCGTCTTTCGCGGAACCCGCGATCATCATGTTGTGCTGGGCGCCGGCGATGCCGATGAGCTGCACGATCAGCAGCGCGCTGATCGAGTACCACGTGTACTCGGAGGCGATGTCGCCGCCGAAAAGGTTGAACATCACGTCGGGCACTTTCTCGTGCAGCGCGTCCGCGCCGCCGATTTTCCACAGGCCGAAGGGTATCAGAATCACGGATATCAGCACGACGAGGATCGCCTGGATGGCGTCGACCACCGCCGAGGCCTTGAGTCCGCCGAGCATGATGAACACCGCCACCAGCCCCGTGGAAACGAGGTAGAACGTCGCGGGATGAAGGTAGGTCACGTAGGGCTGCAGGGCCCCGCGGTTGTAGTAGTCGCGCAGCACATCGTAGCGCGCCTCGTTGGCGGCGGGCAGCGTCGCCGACTGCCGCTGCTGTTTCAGCCCCACGTACTCATGGTACTCGGCGACCATCTGTTGCTCGGCCGGAGTGTAGATCGCCGGATCCTTCACCATCAGCGGCTGGAGGGTTTTCAGCGCCATGACGTTGCCGCCGGCAATCGTGCCGACGACGACGATCATCAGCATCGTCACCGCATAAAATGAGGCCAGGAACTTGGAGCCGAAGCGGTCCTGGAACAGATCCGCCATCGTCGTGAGCCGCGCGCGGCGGAACCAGACGTTCATGAACCAGTAGTACGGCGTGAGGAACAGCGTGATCAGCGCCAGCCACGCGCCGCCCGCGCCCTGCCGGTAAACCGAACTGGCCGTCGTGGTGGCCTGCCCCGGATCGGTCATGTTGCCGAAGCTCAGGAAAAACTGGAGCCACCGGCCGAGCGAGCGGCCCCCGAGGAAGAAATCGCCTTCGCCTTTGACGCTGTGGGAAAAGATTTTCCCGACGACGAGCACGGTGACGATGTACGAAAGGAGAATGGCGACGTCGATCCAGTGGAGACCAAAGACTTTCATGCAGGGACGGAACAGGGATGAGGGTGGAAACCGGCTCGCCGGCGGCGGACCCGACCCGGCTGAGGAAACAGCGCCGGGGCAAATCGCCGCGCCAGGGGTTGGGGCGAATCGCTGAAAGAGAAGAGCCCGTCGGCAGAGTCAAGGTCACCGTGCAAACGCCGCCCCGCCCGGCCCGACTCTTCTCCCGCCGCGGCGATTCCGCTGGTGCCATCCGCGGATTCCGTTTCAGTGCGGCGACCCGCGCTGCCCCGGCGCCGGATTTCCCGCCCCGATGATTCCGCTTCCGTTTGCCACCGGCCTTACGCTCGGCCCGTTCGCTCTGTTGGTCCTCGCGTTGCCGGTCCTGCTGCTGGGCGAGGCGGCGATCCGCCGGCTGCCGCGGCTCGCGCGCTGGAATATTCCCGCCCCGATCTTGAGCGGCCTGGTCGTCGCCGTCGCCCTACTCGCCTGCGCCGAGTGGCTGCCGGGGCGCATCACTCTGCAGGGCAGCACCGCCGACGCGGTTTGGCTTTGGAGCATTTTGCCGCAATGGGATCTCGCGGCGCCGAAACCGACCGATGTCGAACGGCCGCTGCTGATTCTCTTTTTCACGTGCATCGGGCTGAACGCCAGCTGGGCCGTCGCGCGCCAGGGCGGCCGGACGCTGCTCGTTTACCTCGCGCTCGCCGCCTCCGTCGCCGCGTTGCAACTCGCCTCCGGCGCGGCCACCGCCCTCGCGCTCGGCCAAAGCCCGCTGCTCGGCCTGATGGCGGGTTGTGTTTCCCTCATGGGCGGCTTCGGCACCGCCGCCGGGTTCGCGCCGGAATTCGAAAAAGCCGGGCTGCCGGGTGCCGCCGCCATCGGCATCGCCGCCGCCGCGTTCGGAGTCATCGCCGGCGGCCTCATCGCCGGACCGATCGCCGGGCGGCTGGTGCGGACGAAGCTCGGCCTTGGGGCGACCGCCCCCGCCGCGAGCGCCGAGCCGGAAGCCCCGGCCCCGGCGCACGGCTTCATCGCCGAACTCCAGGACCTCGCCCGCAATCCCGGCTCCGTTTTGCTGCACCTCGCCGCCTTGTTCGTCTGCATGAAACTCGGCGCCTTCGTCAGCGTGCAGCTCCAGCAGGCCGGGATCACGTTTCCCGTCTACATGGGCTCGATGCTGGTCGCGGCCGGCCTGCGGAATCTCCACGACGCCGCCGGCGGCACGTGGCTGCGGTCCGACCGCACCGACGGCGTCGCGTCCGTCGCCCTGATGTGGCTGCTCACCGTGGTGATGATCGATCTGCAGCTCCATCAACTCGCGCATGCCGCCTGGCCGATGCTCGTGATCCTCGCCGTCCAGGTCGCGCTGATCGCCGCGATCGCCTACTGGATCGTGTTCCGGGTCATGGGCCGAAACTACGAGGCGGCCACGATGAGCGCGGGCCTGATCGGCTTCGGCCTCGGCGCCACGGTCAACGCCGTCGCCACGATGCGCGAACTCGCCCGCCGCTTCGGCCCCGCGCCGCGGGCTTTTCTGATCGTCACCGTCGTGGGCGCCTTTCTCATCGATTTCGTCAACGCCGTGCTCATCACGACGGCGTTGAATCTCTGCCGCTGACCCCGCGGCCGGTCCTTCCCCTTCATGCCCCACCCCAGCGAACTCAACCCGCTCGACCGCGCGCGCCGCAAAGCCTACCTGCGGCTGCTGCCGCTGCTCTTCCTCGCCTACGTCATCGCCTTCGTCGACCGCACCAATGTCGCGATCGCGAAGCTCACGATGACGAAGGACATCCCCGGCTTCGACAACGCCGTGATCGGCTTCGGCGCGGGTATTTTCTTTCTCGGCTACTTCCTGCTCGAGATTCCCGGATCCATCATCGTCGAGAAATGGAGCGCGCGGCTCTGGATCTTCCGGATCATGGTCACGTGGGGCATCATGGCCAGTCTCACGGCCTTCGTCGGCACGCCGATCGCGATCTCGGAATGGATCGTCGGCGGCATCAACAGCACCTTCGGCCGCAACCTCGGCGTGCCGGAATTCCAATTCTATGCCGTGCGCTTTCTGCTCGGTCTCGCGGAGGCGGGATTCTTCCCGGGCGTATTGGTTTACCTGACCCATTGGTTTCCCGCCAAGGACCGCGCCCGCGCCCTTGCCCTGTTCCTGATCGCCACGCCGTTCGCGCAGATCGTCAGCCCGAAGCTTTCGTTCACGCTGCTCAAGATCGGCACCACCGAAGTCGTCGACGGCGTGACGATCCATCATCCCGAAGTCCTCGGCCTCGAAGGCTGGCAGTGGGTCTACTTGGTCTGGGGCCTGCCCGCCGTGATCCTCGGTTTCGTGATCCTGATCTGGCTGCCGGACCGCCCGAAGCACGCGGCCTGGCTCTCCGCCGAGGAACGCGACGCGCTGGAAAACCAGCTCGCCGCCGACCGCGCCCACGCGTCCCGCCGCGGCCACCTGTCGCTGCTCCAGGGCCTGCGCCATCCGAAGGTGCTGCTGCTCTCCCTCACCTACTTCCTCGCCGTCACCGGCAGCTACGGCGTGATGTTCTTTCTGCCCAGCATTCTCGACCGCTGGTATCAGTTGAAGTATGACAGCCTCGCCTGGCTCGTCATCTTGCCGCCGATCACGGCGGTGCTCGGCCAACTCGTCGTCGGCTGGAGTTCCGACCGGACCAAGGAGCGCCGCCTCCACACCGTGGTGCCGATTCTGGCCGCGGCCGGGGCGCTCGCGCTCGCGCCCCTCACGCAGGGCCATCTCTGGCTGACGCTCGGCTGCTTCATGGTCGCGATGGGCGGATTGAAGGCCTACCAGCCGGCCTTCTGGACGATGCCGAATCTCTTCCTCACCTCCACCGCCGCCGCCGGCAGCCTCGGGATGATCAACTCCATCGGCAATCTCGGCGGCCAACTCGGGCCCTACCTTATCGGCAAGATCGAGACGCTCACCGGCTCCTTCGCCGGCGGACTCTATTGCCTCGCCGGCTCGGTCGCGGCCTCGGCCGTGGTCGTGTTCTTCCTCGGCGTGGGGAATAAGCCGGAGGTGGGTTCAGCTCCCGAAGGGAAGCAATGAGGAGAGCTGTAAGCTTAAAGCTGTAAGCTCTAAGCTTTCAGCTCTCAGCGGATGGCCATAGACCCACGGCGATCGGTCGCCGTGGGCAAAAAGAAAACGCGGACGCAGAGCCCGAAGGCTCCCGTCCGCGTCTGCTCTCCGGCTTTCAGCTTACAGCTTAAAGCTTAGAGCTTCAATCACTCCGGCTGCACCACCGCGATGTGCAGCTCTTTCAGCTGGCGCGGCGTGACCGGGGTCGGGCTCTGGGCCATGAGGTCCTGGCCCTTTTGCGTTTTCGGAAAAGCAATGACGTCGCGGATGCTCGTCGTCCCGCACAGCAACGCGCACATGCGGTCGAGACCGAAGGCGATGCCGCCGTGCGGGGGCGCGCCGTAGGTGAAGGCCTTGAGCATGTAGCCGAAGCGGCTCTCGACGACGTCGGCCGGGATCTTCAGCACGTCCTCGAACACCTTCTTCTGCAGCGCCGGACGGTGGATGCGGATCGAACCGCCGCCGAGTTCCATGCCGTTCAGGACCACGTCGTAGTGCTGGCCGCGGACCTTCTTCGGATCCGTGTCGAGCAGCGCGGCGTCTTCCGCCACGGGCGCGGTGAACGGATGGTGCGTGGCGACGTAGCGGTCTTCCGCCTCGTCGTAGCTCATCAGCGGGAAGTCGACCACCCAGAGGAATTTCCAGTCGTCGTGGCGGATCGTCATTTTGCCGCGCTTCACGAGCAGCTGCGCGGCCTCGAGCCGGAGCCGGCCGAGGATGGCGCAGGCCTTTTCCCAACCCGCCGCGGCGAAGAAGATGATGTCGCCCTCGGCGATGCCGAGTTTGGCGGTGAGCTCCGTCTTCTCCGCGTCGGTGAAGAACTTCACGATCGGCGATTTCCATTCGCCGCCCTCGACCTTGATGAAGGCGAGGCCCTTCGCGCCGAGCGATTTCGCGATTTCCTCGAGCGCCTTGAGTTCGCCCTGGGAAACGTCCGCGAGGCCCTTGGCGTTGATCGCCTTGATCGTGCCGCCGCCGGCCACCGTGGATTGGAAAACCTTGAACGCGGAATTGCGGAACGTCTCCGACAGATCGACGAGCTCGAGCGCGAAACGCAGGTCGGGCTTGTCGACGCCGAAACGGTTCATCGCGTCGTGGAACGGCATCCGCAGAAACGGCGTCTGGATCTCGGTGCCGAGCACGTCCTGCCAGAGCTTCTTCAGCATGCCCTCGAAGAGCGCGTAGATGTCCTCGCGGGTGACGAACGAAGCCTCGACGTCGACCTGCGTGAATTCCATCTGGCGGTCGGCGCGCAGATCTTCGTCGCGGAAGCAGCGCGCGATCTGGAAATACTTCTCCACACCCGCGACCATGAGGATCTGCTTGAACTGCTGCGGCGACTGCGAGAGCGCGTAGAACTGGCCCGCGTGGATGCGCGACGGCACGAGGTACTCGCGCGCGCCCTCGGGCGTGCTCTTGAACAGCGCGGGCGTCTCGACCTCGATGAACTCCTGGGCATCGAAGTAGTCGCGGATCGACTTGGCGGCCTTGTGGCGCACCTGGAGATTCTTCCGCATCTTCGGCCGGCGCAGATCGAGGTAACGGTAGGTGAGGCGGAGGTCCTCGTTGACCTTGTCGCCGCCGACGTCGTCGAGCGGGAACGGCGGCGTGTCGGAAATGTTGTGGATCTCGAGCGCGCTGGCGACGACCTCGACCTCGCCCGTGGGCAGGTTTTTGTTTTCGGTGCCAGCCGGGCGGCCCACGACTTTGCCGTCGATGCCGATGACGGATTCCGTTTTGAGGTGCTTCAGTTGCTCGGCGAGCTGCGCATTGTCCCGGGGCTCGAGCTGGATTTGCGTCACGCCTTTGCGGTCGCGCAGGTCGACGAAGATGATGCCGCCTTGGTCGCGGATCGTGTCCACCCAGCCGAGGAGCGAGACGGTCGCGCCGATGTCGGCAGAGGTGAGCTGGGCACAGTGATGGGTGCGCTTCATGGATATACGGAGTCGGTCAGAACAACCGAGCGCCGGCCCCCGGCGCAAACAGAAATTCCGGCTTCACCGACGTCGGCTCCCGCGCTCGCGCCTCCCGCCGGAAAAACGTCACTGCATTGTCGCTCAGCCGAGCTCATGCGGTTGAGAGCGCTTGGTCAGGAGTTGAGAGCGGAAGCGTTCGGCTCCTCCGGTTGCGAGCGGCAGCTGCGTTTTTTGCGCCTCGGATCAATCTCCCAAACCTCAACTTCCTACTCTCAACTGCCCGATCGCGCCTCAGCCGACGATCAGGCTTTCGCCCGTCATCTCCGCGGGTTTCGGCAGGCCCATCAAATGCAGCACCGTCGGCGCGATGTCGGCCAGACGTCCGCCGCTGCGCATCTGCGTCTTTCCGGCCACCAAGCCTTCGCCCACGACGAAGACCTCGACGAGGTTCAGCGTGTGCGCCGTGTGCGGGCCGTTCACCGTCGGGTCCCACATTTGCTCGGCGTTGCCGTGGTCCGCGCAGACGACCGCCCGGCCGCCGACGCTCGCGAGCGCCGCGAGCAATTCGCCCACGCCGGCATCCGCGGCTTCGACCGCCTTCGTCGTCGCGGCCAGCGAGCCCGTGTGGCCGACCATGTCGGGGTTCGCGAAATTCACGACCACCAGACCGTACTTGCCGCCCAAGATCGCAGCCTTGGCGGCGGCGGTGACTTCACCGGCGGACATCTCCGGCTGCATATCGTACGTCGCCACTTTCGGACTCGCCGGACAGGCGCGGTCTTCGCCGGGAAACGGATCCTTGCGGTAATTGTTGAAGAAGAAAGTCACGTGCGGGTTCTTCTCCGTCTCGGCGCAGCGGAATTGCCCGATCCCGGCTTCCGCGACGACTTGGCCGAGGATGTTTTTCAATTTCTCGGGCTTCGGCGAAACGACGTGCACCGGCAGGCCGGATTCGTACTCCGTCATCGTCGCGTAGTAGAGATCGAGCTTGGGACCGCGGTCGAAGTCCTTGAAACCGTCGATCACGAAGGCCTTCGTGATCTCGCGCGGCCGGTCGCCGCGGTAATTGTAGAAGAGCACGGCGTCGCCGTCGCCGATCGTCGCCACGGGCTTGCCGTCGGCGCCGAGAATCCACGTCGCCGGCACAAACTCGTCGCCGACCTGCGTCGCGCTCAGCGGCTGGTCGTAATAGCTCTGCACGGCGGTGGTGGCGTTCGGCGCCGTGGCCACGGCGGCGCGGCCCGCCAGCATGTCGTACGCCTTCTGCACGCGCTCCCAGCGGTTGTCGCGGTCCATCGCCCAGAAGCGGCCGCAGACGGTCGCGATCTTGCCCACGCCGATCGCGCGCATCTGTTCCTCGACCTGCCGGATGTATCCAAGTCCGCTGGACGGCGGCGTGTCGCGGCCGTCGGTGAAAGCATGCAGGAACACCTCCGTGAGCCCGTCCGCCTTGGCCTGGCGCAAGATCCCGTAGAGGTGCTCGAGCATGCCGTGCACGCCGGCATCGGACACGATGCCCATCAGGTGGAGCTTCGCGCCGGGCTTGGCCTTGGCGCGGGCGACGGCGGCCTGCCACACGGCGTTGGTCGCGAGGCGCTTTTCCGAAAACAGCTTGTTCAGGCGGACGAGTTCCTGGTCGACGATCCGGCCCGCGCCGATGTTCTCGTGGCCGACTTCGCTGTTGCCCATGACGCCGTCGGGCAGGCCGACATCGAGACCCGAGGCACGCACGAGGGCGACCGGGGCCTTGGCCTGGAGCGCGTCGTCGCAGGGCTTTTGGGCGAGGGCGACGGCGTTGGTCGCGTCGAGGGCGGGATCGGGATTTTTGCCCCAGCCATCGCGGATGACGAGGAGGACGGGCGTGCGCGGAGTGGTCATGGAAAGGAGGAGCTCCACCGATGACAGGGAACGACGGCGAGGGAAGAAAAACTTCCGCCCCGGCCGGGGCGCCGCGGGCCGGACGGCGCCGGAACATTTTTTCGCCCAACCGATCCCGCAGTTGGCAAATTCCATGCTATCGGAAGTCCCACCCGAGCGATGAGCCTCATCATTCGAGATCAACTGATCAACCCGCCGACCTGGTTCCCTTCGTTCCGTGACCTGACGCTGTACTGTCACGTTTTCCTCAAAGCCGAGATCGTCATCGAATCCTCCGACCCCGATCCCTACTGGCGCTGGATGCGCCCGCGCGGCGGCCTCGATTTTGTCGAGGACTTCGTCCGCCCCGGTTCGGAAGACGGCGTGCGCCTCGACATCGAGCCGAACTTCCCCCGCTCGGTGATCACCGACCGGATCGCGCCGGAAAACGTCCACCGCCTGATCGCCCAGCTGCGCTATTGCCGCGGATTGTCCTGAGTCCATCTCGGGCCGTTGCGCGCGGTGCCCGCCCGCGACCATCCCTACCTGGGCCACATCCTCGCGGCCCCGCTTCCGCACCCAGCCGGGCTGATCCGCCGCGCGCACCGTTTGACTTCGCCGGTATTCTGCCGACGAATCGGGTCTTTCCATGCCGAAACGCGCCGTCCTCCTCGTCAATTTGGGTTCGCCCGATTCCACGTCGGTCCCCGATGTCCGCCGCTACCTGCGGGAATTCCTCGGCGACGAACGCGTGCTCGATCTCCCGGCCCCGCTGCGCTTCGCCCTCCTCGAAGGCATCATTCTCCGCACCCGCCCGAAAAAATCCGCCCACGCGTATCGGGAAGTTTGGACCGCCGAGGGCTCGCCGCTCATCGTCACCTCGCAGCATACCCGGACCAAACTCGCCGCCGACCTCGGCGCCGCCGCCCCCGTCTACCTCGCCATGCGCTACGGCACGCCGTCGATCGCCTCCGTGATCGCGCAGATCATCGCCGACGGCGTCGACGAGGTCCTCCTCTTCCCGCAATATCCGCACTACGCGATGTCCTCCTGGGAAACCGTCGTCGTGAAGGTTTACGAGGAAGCCGCGAAACAGTCGCCCAAGCTCCGCGTCGCCTGCGTCCAACCGTTCTACCGGGACGCCGATTATATCGAGGCCCTCGCGGCCGTCACCGCGCCGTATCTGCAAAAGCCGCACGACTACGTTCTCTTCAGCTACCACGGCATCCCGGAGCGCCACCTGCGCAAGGGCGATCCCTCCAAGGCCCACTGCATGAAGGTCGCCGATTGCTGCGCCGTCTGCTCCCCCGTCCAGTCGACCTGCTACAAAGCCCAGTGCCTCGCCACCACGCGCGCCCTCGTCGCCAAATTGCGGATACCGGCCGAAAAGTACTCCGTCTCCTTCCAGTCCCGCCTCGTCGGCGAACCGTGGCTCAGCCCGTTCACCGACTACGAACTCAAACGCCTGCCGAAGGAGAACAAGAAACGCCTCCTGATCATCTGCCCCGCCTTCGTCACCGACTGCCTCGAGACCCTCGAGGAAATCCGCGGCGAGGGCATGGAGACGTTCATGGAGGCCGGCGGCGAAGCCTTCGAACAGATCCCCTGCCTCAACGACCAGCCGCCTTACATCGATTTTCTCGCCAAACGCGTCCGCCGCTGGCTGGCTGACGGCAGCGTGTGAACGACTCCGTTTCCAAGTCCGCCGCGTCCGGCTCGACCCCTCCCCTCCGCGGCGCCGCCGGCGATTTCTGCGCCCTCCTCGCGCTCGATGCCGCCGGCCGCATCACGGGCGCCAACGCCGCCGCCCGCACGCTCTGGCAAACCGGCGCCGAATCCCTCGCCGGCGAGGCCTTCGCCGGGCTCTTCGCCTTCGAGGTCGTCTCCGGCGATCCCGAATTCCTCGAAGCGCAGTGGGAAGTCCTCCTCGCGAGCACCCTCGACCGCGACACCGTGCTCTCCGCCCGCCCGCGCGACGGCGCCCCGCGCGAGGTCCGCGTCCGCCTCGAACCCGCCCTCGCCGGCGGCGACGGCTTCCTCGTCACCGTGCGCCCGCCCGCCAAACGCGCCGGCTCCAACCCGCCCATGCCCGCCGGCGACGATCTCGTCGGCGGTCTCCGCCTGCTCGCCGATCGCGGCGCCGCCGGTTTCTTCGATCTCAATCTCAAATCCGGCCGCGTCCAATTCTCCGCCGCCTGGAAAAAACTCCTCGGCTACACCGCCGCCGAACTGCCCGATTCCCTCGAGACCTGGCACAAGCTCATCCACCCCGACGACTCCGGCGCCTCCCCCGACAAACTCGCGCGCAAACTCGCCGTCGGCACCGTCGCCAAACCCTTCAGCGTCGAATTCCGCATGCGGCACCGCCGCGGCCAATGGGTCTGGATCCAATGCCTCGGCGTCCAGAGCCTCGGCCCCGACGGCCAACTCGAACGCGTCGTCGGCGTCCACCTCGACATCTCGGAACGCAAGGAACTCGAGGATTCCCTCGTCGCCAACGACGCCCGCCTTCAGGACCTCGCCGGCGGCGGTCCCCTCGCCCTCTTCGAACTCGATTTCGCCAACGCCGATTTCTGGTTTTCCCCCGTCTGGGAATCCCTTCTCGGCTACAAAGAAGGCGAGCTCGCCCGCACCCCCGCTTCCTTCGGCGCCTGCCTCCCCCCCGAAGAAGCCAGCGCCGGCGTCGAAGCCTGGTTGCTCGCCCGCGCCCCCGGCGAAACCTCCTTCGTCGAACCCGTCCGCCTCTGTGCCAAAGACGGCAAGCCCGTCTCCGTCCTCTTCGGCGCCCACCGCACCGTCACCCGCAAACGCGAGCTCACCCGCGTCGTCGGCTTCGCCTGCCCGCTCCCCGCCGCCGCCGAACCCGACGAAGGCCCGCTCTCCGGCCGCCTCGTCGACGAAGCCTTCGCCGCCCTCGCCGAATCCGTCGTCGTCACCGATGCCCGCGGCCGCGTGCTCTACGCCAACTCCGCCGCGCTCCGCCTGCTGCGCCTCGAACCCGCCGCCATTCTCAACCAGCCGCTCGGCGACGTGTTCCCCCTCGTCAACCGCCAGAGCGGCCGCACCGCCGACAACCCCGTCGCCCGCGCGCTCGCCTCCGATTCCCCGCTCAGCCTGATCAGCGAAGACGGTCTCGCCGCCCCCGCCGCCGGCGCCCCCGTCACCCCGATCGTGTGGACCGCCCGCCCCGTCTTCGGCTCCGACGGCAAAGCTCGCGGCGTCATCTTGGTTTTCCGCAATCCCGAGGAGATGACGCTCACGCCGGAGGAATTGGTGAAAGCCAACCGCTTCGAATCCCTCGGCCTCCTCGCCGGCGGCATCGCCCACGATTTCAACAATCTCCTCACCACCATTCTCGGCGCCCTCTCCCTCGCCACCGACAACCGCGACACCTCCGCCCTCGGCGATGCCGAAAAAGCCTGCCTGACCGCGAAGGGCCTGACGAAACAGCTGCTCGCCTTCGCCAAAGGCGGCGCCGGCACCCACTCGGTCTGCGCCGCCCGCGAACTGCTCGAAGACTCCGTCAAGATCGCCGCCGCCGCCGCCACCGCCGAACTCACCCTCGCGGTCCCGGCCGACACCTCGCCCATCCACATCGACCGCGCGCAACTCCTGCAGGTTTTCCAAAACCTCATCGTCAACGCCCTCCAGGCGATGCCGCCGCCCCCGCACCGCCCCCGGATCCAACTCCAGGCGCGCAATATCGTCCTCGCGGAAAACCAGGTCCCCGGTCTCGTCGGCGGCAACTACGTCGAATTCGAGGTCCGCGACAACGGCGCCGGCATCAAGCCCGAGCACGTCGACAAGATCTTCGATTCCTTCTTCACCACCAAGAAACACGGCACCGGCCTCGGCCTCGCCACCGTCCTCTCGATCGTCCGCAAACACGGCGGTCAGATCGGTCTGGATACCCAGGTCGGCGTCGGCACCGCGTTCACCGTCTATCTCCCGCAGGCCGACCACGCCGTCGACGTCCAGGCCCGCCGCGCCGCCTCCTTCCGCTTCGGCACCGGCCGCGTCCTCTTCATGGACGACGACCCGAAGATCTCCGCGCTCACCGCGACGATGCTCGAAAGCCTCGGCTACAAACACGATCTCTCGAAAAACGGCGAAGAGGCGATCGCTCTCTACCAACGCTACCTCAATATCGGCCGCCCCTACGACGCCGTCATCATGGACCTCACCGTCATCGGCGGCATGGGCGGCGAGGAATGCTTCAGGGAATTGCGGAAACTCGACCCCGACGTCCGCGCCATCGTCGCCAGCGGCTACGACAACGACGACATGGCCCGCGAGTTCCTCGACAAAGGCTTCTGCGGCTACCTCACGAAACCCTACCGCGTCGGCGACCTCGGCAAAGTCCTCAAAGCCGTCCTCGGATAACGGAGTTGGGGAACCGGAATTCGGAAACCGGAATTCGAATACCGGAATTCGGAAACCGGATACCGGAAACGGGAAGCGGGAGCGCAGAAACGGCCGGCAAATCGAACCTGAAAATCCTCGGCGTTGGTCGGCCAGCGAGGGGTCGGATCTCCGGTCTCCGGTCTCCCAATTCCGGTCTTATCCTATAAATCCCTCCACGTGAACGCGTGGCACAGCGCCACGCCCGCCGCGTCCGCTTCGTCGAAAGCCAGCGTCCGCCCGTGGCCGAGCAGCGCCATCACCGTCCGCGCCATCTGCTCCTTGCTCGCGTGCCCCGCGCCCACCACCGCCTGCTTCACGCGCAGCGGCGGGTATTCGAAGACCGGCTTCCCCTGCAGCGCCGCCGCCGCGATCGCCGCCCCGCGCGCCGCCCCGAGGATCTGCGCCGTGCGGATATTCTGCACATAGATCGTCTGCTCGAGCGCCACGTGCCGCACCGCCGTGCCGTCGAGAAACGCCGTCACCGCGCGGTGGATCTCCGCGAGCGCCTCCGCCATCGGCTGCTTCGCCGCCACCGTCACCGTCCGGCACCGCAACAGCAACGGTTGCCGCCCCGGCGCAAATTCCAGCAACGCCAATCCCGTGCCGCGCAGCGACGGATCGATGCCGAGCACCGTGCCCGCAAACGCCGTCCGCGCCGCCGTGGTCCGCGATTCGCCCGCCGAGGGCGCCGCCGCCCGCGGCAACGCCACCGCCGCCGGCAACGGTTTCCCCGCCAGCTTCGCCGCCCACATCTGCCGCGCATTCATCCGTGCCATCGCCGCGGACCCAATCACCCCGCCCCGCCCCGCGCAACCCCACGCGCAGCCCTCCCGTAGCCCGGCGCTTCAGCCCGGGATATTCCCCGCCCCAAAAAATCAGCAATCCGCGATCCGCAATCTGCCAATCGTCCTCCGTCCCCGTCCCTCCGTCCTTCGTAATTCGTAATTCCCAATTCGTAATTCCCTTCCGCCTTTCGCCTTTCCGCACCCTCCCCCCGCCGCCCTGGCGGCGCCCCACCCAACCACTGCGGCCCATTGCCGCAGCCCGCACCCCAAGATTTCGCCCCTTGGCGAAATCCATCAGTGTTCCCTCCCTGCCCTTCCTGTCTTTCCGGCATCTCCGATTTCCCGCCCACCGCCCCCAGTCCCATAGTCCCTCAGTCCTTTGGTCCTTTGGTTCTTTCAAAACATCAGCTTCACCCCCGCCAACAAACTCAGCCCCAGCGCGATGTTCTCGAAGGTCCGCTGGTCGATCTTCGTCACCAGCTTCCGCCCGAAATACGCCCCCGCCAAAACGATCGGCGCCAGCCACAGATTGAACGCAAAGCTCGTCCGGTTGATCAGCCCCAGCTCCACCATAAACGGCACCTTGAACAGATTGAGGATGAGGAAATACACCGCGCTCGTGCCCACCCAATCCATCTTCGGCAACCGCATCGCCAACAGATAGACCACCATCAGCGGCCCCGCCGCGTTCGCCACCAGCGTCGTGAATCCCGCCAGTACGCCGATCGTCGGCGCGAACCACGCCCCGTGCTCCGTCTCGTGACCCGCCGCCTTCCGCCGCGCCACTTGCATCGCCACCAGCGCCACCACGATGCCGCCGATCAGCAGCCGCGATTGCCGCTCGTCGATCCGGTCCAGCGCCAGCCAACCGATGATCACCCCCGCCGCCGTCCACGGAAACAGCCGCCACAGGTGCGCCCACTTCGCGTGCTTCCGGTAAACCGTCGCCCCCACCAAGTCCCCGAAACACAGCAACGGCAGCACCACGCCCGTCGCCTGCTTCGCCGGCATGATCTGCGCAAACAGCACGACCGCCAGAATGCCCAGCCCGCCGATGCCCGATTTGGAAACGCCCACGACCAGCGCGGCCAGCACCGCCACCGCCCATTGCCACGGTTCCAAGGTCATTGGGCCGGCTCCCGTTCCGCCACGGTCCCTTCGCTCACGTCGAAAATCTGCCACACGCCCAGATCCGCTTCCGGCAAATGCGTGCCCGTCGCGATCACCTGCGACTCCGGATCGATCGCCGCCCAAAACCGCGCGCGCCGCCCCGGATCCAATTCGCCCAGCACGTCGTCCGCCAACAACACCGGCCGCACCCCGCTGCGCGCCCGGAACCAAGCCGCCTGCGCCAAACGCAACGCCAGCACCGCCGATCGCTGCTGGCCCTCCGACGCAAAATCCCGCGCCGCCGTGCCCTTCACGCGGAATTGCAAATCGTCCCGGTGCGGCCCGACCAGCGTCGTGCGGAACTGCGCATCCCGCGCCCGCCCCGCTTCCAACCGCGCCAACAGCGCCTCCGCCGACGGCTCCGCGAAATCCGGCTCATAAGCCAGGCTCGCGCTCTCCGCCTCGCCGCTCACCTGCGCGTAAGCCGCGCCCATCGTCGCCCCCAGCTCCGCCACCCCCGCCGCGCGCAACGCGATCAACGTCGCCGCCGCCGGCGCGAGAATCTGCTCGAACGCATCGAGCTCCGCCGGCGTCCCGCGGCCCGACTTGAGCAACGCGTTCCGCGCCGCCAACGCCTTCGTGTAAGTCTGCAACGCGCGCAGATACCCCGCGTCCATCGCCGCCAGCGTCAGGTCGAGCCAACGCCGCCGCAGCGACGGCGCCCCGCGCACGAGCTGCAGATCCTGCGAGGAAAACACCACCGTCGGAAACCGCCCGAGATAATCCCCCAGCTTCGTCACGCGCTCCTGGTCGCACCACAGTTCCTTGCCGTCGGACCGCAGCTTGATGGTCACCTTCGTTTCCTTGCGCTCCTCGTGGTCCAGCTCCGCCACGATCGCCGCGCAATCGTGCCCGTGGCCGACGAGCACTTTGTTGTCCGTCGTGCGGAACGACCGCAGCGCCGTCAAAAATCCCGCGGCCTCCAGCAAATTGGTTTTCCCCTGCCCGTTCCGCCCGACCAAGAATTGCTGCCGCCCCCGGCACGCGAGCACGGCCAGACCCACGTTGCGAAAATGTCGCACGGTGAGTTGGCGGAGACGCATCCCGCGGAGTTGGGCCGAAGCCCGCCCCGGGCGAAAGCCCCAAATCCGCGCCCGAAAATATCGCTCCGTTTTTCCGCCGTTTTCTGCCTCCTTCGTCTTTCTCCCGATGACCTTCGACGCCGCCCTGACCGAAACCGTCCGCACCCTGCAGGCCCTGCCGTCGCTCCGCGCCGAGATCGACCGTGCCGGCGAACTCCTGCTCGCGACCCTCCGCCGCGGCGGCAAACTCCTCATCTGCGGCAACGGCGGCAGCGCGGCCGAGGCCGCCCACTTCGCCACCGAACTCGTCGGCCGCTACGCGAAAAACCGCCGCTCCCTTCCGGCCGTCGCGCTCTCTTCGGACGGATCACTCCTTTCGTGCATCGGCAACGACTACGGCTACGACGCCGTCTTCGCCCGCCAAGTCGAAGGCCTCGCCCGGCCCGGCGACGTCCTCGTGGTCCTCACCTCGAGCGGCAACTCCGCCAACATCCTCGCCGCCCTCGCCGCCGCGCGCCGCCTCGGCCTCGAGAGCCTCGCCTTCCTCGGCCGCGGCGGCGGCCAAGCCAAGGGCCTCGCCACCGTCGACCTGATCATGCCCGGGGAGAGCGGCGCCGCCGCCCAGGAAGCGCACCTCTTTTTGATCCACCACTTCTGCGCCCGCATCGACGCCGCCTTCGACTGAGCCCAAGGCTCGTGCGGTCGGGCGCCGGCAGTTGCGGCACCTCTGGACAGCGCCGAGGCCGCGGCTGCGAGCCCCCGCGAATCGCGGGATTCCGGGCGCAGGCACGGCTCCCTCCGCTCGCGGCCACCCTGCGGAGGCGGAGACCGCGTTTTCCGGGCTTCCCCGGCCCGGCACTCCCTCACGCCCGGGTTCGACCGAACCGCCGCCCCCGGCGCCCGCGGGCGCGGAGCGGCAAGTAAGCACTCGCTTACCTGGACCCCCGGCCGCGATGCGCCGGATTGCTGGGTCTTTCCCGCCGCAGGAAAAGATCGAATAGCAAAACTCTCCGCCGGGCCGTGGCACCGGCCGTGCTGAGTCCGGCGCCGTCCGTCGTCCGTTCTTCCCACAACCGTGAACTCATTCCCGCTATGTTGAAACTTGTCCGCGCGTCGGTCTACGCCTCGGTAATCTTCCCTGCGAGCCAGTTGCTGGCGCAGGCGCCGCAACCCCCGGCCGAGAAAACCGCTTCCGAATCCATCGTCACCCTCGAGAAGTTCGTCACTTCCGAGAAGAACGACGATCCCAACTACCTCCTCCCGGCCCAGCCGGTGGAGAGCTCCTTCGGCTTCAGCAAAACGCTGCTGGAAACGCCCCGCTCCTCCTCGCTCATCAGCGGCGAGACCATCGAGCGCTTCTCGCTCTCCGCGGTCGAGGATCTCGCCCGCGTCGTGCCCGGCGTCTTCACCACCACGCGCTTCGGCATCCAGGGCGGCATCGACGTGCGTAATGTTCCCGCGGATACCTACTTCCGCGGCATGCGCCGGCTCTCCCTCCAGGGCAACGCCCGCAGCGTGCTCGCCGCCATGGACAGCATCGAGGTCGTGAAGGGCCCGCCCTCCCCGATCTTCGGCATGGGCAAAATCGGCGGCTACACCAACGCCACCCCGAAATCCGGCCGCGCCCGGAACGGCAAGTACCTCGTCGTGCCCGAGGGCTTCATGCAGGCCATCGTCGGCTCCTACAAACGCAACGAAGCCTCCTTCGGCGTCGGCGGCCCCATCGAGGTCGCCGGCCGCAAGGGCGGCTACTATATCTACGCCCTCAAGGAGGATTCCGAATCCTTCGCCAAGGGCGTGCCGATCGAACAGGAAATCGGCCAAGCCTCGATCAGTCTCGAGGATGCGGTCGGCAAAATGCGCATGGAAGCCGGCATTTCCTACCAGGTTTCCCGCACCGCCGGCGCCCTCACCGGCCGCTTCACCCAGGACCTCGTCGACACCGGCCGCTACATCCGCGGTTCGGCGCTCGTGAACCTCGATCTCAACGGCAGCGGCGTCATCGGCATCCGCGAGATGTTCCGCGCCTCGCCCGTCTCCGGCGCCATCGGCGCCAACAACCTGCCGCTGATCCAGACCTTCGCCTGGCCCCGCGACGCCGCCGGCCGCCCGCTCCCGGTCGACCAGTTTCCCAAGATCTCCGGCATCCCGCTCAACATGTACAATTACCTCGTCGCGAATCCCGCCAAGGATCCGACCGGCCTCCTCCGCGCCCAGGGCGCCGGCGGCCCGCGCCCCGCCGGCACCGCCCAGGTCCCGATCGGCATGGTCCTCGATCCGACCACCGTCGGCTACGACCAACTCGACATGCGCCGCTCCGCCGCCTTCGAACGCAATCTCCGCGCCGAACTCGTCACCGGCTACTTCGACCTGATCAACGACCGCAACCCGGACTTCACCTACAAGAACCAGGTGTTCTTCGACAGCATGGACCAATACAAGATCTCCAACCAGCCGTTCAGCCCGAAGAACGATGTGCTGCTCTGGGAAAACAAATTCACCGTCGTGAAGCGTTTCTCCCAACTGCCCGATTGGGTCACCGTCAACAGCCTCGCCTCCGTCAACTTCCGCTACACCCGCGCCAACACCAAGAGCAGCGGCGGCGACTACGGCACCCACCGCAGCGATGCCATGGCCCCCACGTGGGTCGACGAACGCGGCGGCATGACGCCCAACACCACCTTCGCCAATCCGTTCGAAAACGAGGATCCCGCCAGCGACGACAGCTTCCCCTTCACCTCCCACGGCCGCACCGCGTTCACCGAGTCCGGCGCCGGCCTGATGTTCGACGTCGATCTCGCCCGCAAAACCAACCTCATCGTCGGCGGCCGCTACGATGTCTCCAAGGCCAAGAACTGGAATTACGGCGGCGTCTGGGCCATCGGCGGCACCGGCACGTCCAACGCCAATCCGCTCCGCCAGGTCACCGCCGGCACCACCGCCGAAGGCTCCGACGACGGCGTCTCCTGGAGCGCCAGCCTCTCGCACCAACTGCCCTTCAATGTGCGGCCCTACTTCACGATCGCGCGCTCCAGCCTCGCGCTCGACGGCAGCGACAACCGGATCGCCAACAACATCATCGCCGCCGGCCATATCGGCAGCGCCGAACTCAAGGAGGCCGGCGTCAAGTCGAGCCTCTTCAAAAACACCGTCTTCCTCACCGGCTCCGTGTACGAACAGACCCGCATCATTCTCCAGTCCCCCGACGAGGATCCCGCCGCCGCCGCCGCCACCGCCTCCGCCTTCGCCAGTTCCACCAAGACCACCGGCGCCGAATTCGAAGTGAAGTGGGTCCCGACGAAACAGTTCTTCGTCACCGCCTACGCCCTGTCCCAGGAAACCGAATTCGCGCCGAACTCCGGCGGCACCCTGCTCGTCGACGCCCGCACCCTCGGTTTCAAGGATGTCGTCGATGCCAGCGGCAAGGTGATCTACCCGGCCGAGGCCTTCCTCTACGGCGGCCGCAGCCGCGTCACGCTGCCCGAAGGCGTCGACGCCTTCAAACTCAAGGGCGGCAATCCCGAGGTGCAGGCCGCCGTCACCGCCGGCTACACCCTGCGCAGCGGTCTCGGATTCACCTTCAGCAGCAACTACCTCTCCGCCGTCAACACCGGCCGCCTCGGCATCGTGCGCCTCCCGCGCAACACGACCTACAACGCCAACGTCTTCTACGGCACTTCGAAGTGGTCGGTGAAACTCGATCTCTTCAACGCCCTCGACGAGCGCTACTTCAAGCCGCGCACCGGCGACACCCTCGGCGACGCCCTCGCCCAGGCCATGCCCGGCCGGCGCTGGCAGGTCACGCTCCGCCGCAACTTCTGATCCCCCCGGCCGCGCCTGGCGCGCGGCCGTTTTAGTTTTCACCCGCCCGGGCACGGTTGTGCCCGGGTCCTCGCTCCCTCCGGTTTTCAATTCCTCCCCCATGCTCTCCTTCCGCCTCCTCGCCGCGGCCGCCGTGCTCTCGCTCGCCCCGCTCGCCGCCGCCCCGAAATCCTTCGACCTCGCGACCGCCACCGTCGCCGACATCAACGACGCCTTCGACGCCGGCGCCCTTACCTCCGAGAAATTGCTCGGGCTCTACCTCAAGCGCATCGAGGCCTACGACAAGGCCGGCCCCAAGGTGAACTCCGTCATCACCCTCAATCCCAAGGCCCTCGACGAGGCCCGCGCCCTCGACGCCGAACGCAAAGCCAAAGGCCCGCGCTCCCCTCTCCACGGCGTGCCCGTCGTGCTCAAGGATCTCATCGACGTCGCCGGCCTCCCGACCACCGCCGGTTTCGTGCCCTTCGGCGCCCCCGTGCCGCCCCGCGATTCCGCCATCGTCGCCCGCATGCGCGCCGCCGGCGCCATCATCCTCGCGAAGGTTTCGACCACCAATTGGTTCGGTATCGGATTCGAAGATACGCACCCGATCGGCGAGAGTCTCAACCCGTACAACCTCGAGCTCTCCCCCGGCGGCTCCAGCAACGGCTCCGGCGTCGCGATGGCCGCGTGGTTCGCCACCCTCGCCATCGGCACCGACACCAGCGTCTCCGTCCAGAGTCCGTCTTCCAACTGCAGCGTCGTCGGCATGGTCGGCTCCTACGGCATGGTCAGCCGCTCCGGCATCGTCCCCCGCGGCGCCACCCAGGATCGCCCCGGCCCCATGGCCCGCAGTGTCTACGATGTCGCTTCCCTCTTCTCCGTCATCTCCGGCTGGGATGCCGAAGACTTCACGACGTTCAGCCCGATGGGCCACTTCCCGCAATCCGACTGGGCCAAGGAACTCAAGGGCGCGTCCCTCAAGGGCAAACGCCTCGGCGTGCTGCGCGAGATGATTCCCGCCGGCCCCGAGTTCGACGAGCCCCGCGCCATCTTCGAGAAAGCCGTCGCCGATCTCCGCGCCGCCGGCGCCTATGTCGTCGACCCCATCCTCACCGGCAATCCCAACATCGCCATCGACACCAGCCAGGGCCGCGGCCGCACGGCGGAATACGAAAAGTTCGCCTTCACCGACGCCTACCTCGCCCGCCTCGGCGCCGCCGCCAAGTACAAGACCACCGCCGAGATGGTCGCCCAGGTCGGCAAAGAAAAATTCGGCAGCTCCATGATCACCGCCGGCACGCTGCCGCCGCCGGACCGGAGCGCCGACTACCTCGCCCGCTACGCCGCGCGCAAAATGTACATCGACCTCATCGCCGAACTGCAGGACCGCTTCAAACTCGATGGCTTCGTCCAGCCCTTCACGTTGACGATCCCCGTCCGCGACACCGGCCGCGATCCCTCCGCCGCCCGCCGCGGCGGCAGCTACGGCGAACGCCCCGGCGTCAACAACCTCACTTCCACGACCGGCCTCCCCGCCGTCGTCGTCCCCGGCGGCTACACCCCGGCGAAGAACTTCCCGATCGCGATCCAGTTCCTCGGGAAAATGCACTCCGACCTCGCGATCCTGAAACTCGCCTACGCCTACGAGCAGGCGACGAAGCACCGCAAATCGCCCGCCACCACGCCCTCCCTCCCCGGCGAGAAATTCACCTACTGATCCCGCCATGCTCGCCCCCGCCCGTCTGCTCCGCGCCCTCGCCGTCGCCGGCCTCCTCGCCGGCGGCACCGCCCGCGCCGCCACCTTCGATCTCCAGACCGCCACCCTCGCCGACATCAACGCGGCCATGGACGCCGGCGCCCTCAGTTCGGAGAAACTCGTCCAGCTCTACCTCGCCCGCCTCGCCGCCTACGACCAGGCCGGCCCCGGTATCAACTCCGTCATTACGCTCCAGCCCAAGGCCCTCGAGCTCGCCCGCGCCCTCGACGCCGAGCGCAAGGCCAAGGGCCCGCGCTCCCCGCTGCACGGTGTCCCCGTCGTCCTCAAGGATCTCTTCGACACCAAGGATCTGCCCACCAGCTGCGGCTTCCTGCCGATGAAGGATTCGCAGCCGCTCCACGACGCCACCGTCGTGAAACGCCTGCGCGATGCCGGCGCCATCATTTTGGCCAAGGTCAACATGAGCGACTGGTTCGGCTCCCCGAAACGCGGCGACCAAAGCACCGTCCTCGGCCGCACCCTCAATCCCTACAACCCCGAGCTCACGCCCGGCGGTTCCAGCGGCGGCACCGGCGCCGCCCTCGCCGCCGCCTTCGCCCAGGTCGGCCTCGGCAGCGAAACCGGCGTCTCCATCCGCAATCCCACCGCCAACAACAGCGTCGTCGGCCTCGCCCCCACCCGCGGTCTCATCCCGCGCACGGGCCAGACGATGACGTCGTTCACCCAGGAACGCTGCGGTCCCATGGCCCGCTCGGTCTACGATGTCGCCGTGGTCACCGACATCGTCGCCGGCTTCGACGCCGAGGATCTCCTCACGATCACGGCGCCCGGCCGCACGCCGGAAAAGTCGTACACCTCGTTCCTGAAAAAGGACGCCCTCCGCGGCGCCCGCATCGGCGTCTTCCGCGATCTCTTCCGCAAGGGTCCCGCCCACGCCGAAGGTCTCGCCCTCGTCGAGAAAGCCATCGCCGACATGAAGGCCGCCGGCGCCGTCATCATCGAACCCGTCTCCACCGGCCTCAACCTCTTCACCCTGCTCGAGGAAACGCGCACCAACTATTTCGAGGGCCAGTTCTCCTACGATCTCTACTTCCGCCGCCTGGGCCCCCAGGCGCCCATCCGCAACCTGGACGAGCTCATCGCCAAGGGCGGCGCCCTCGTGAAACCGAGCATCGTCCGGGCCTACGGCGAATTCCGTTCGCTCATGCACCATCCCGACTTCCTCGCCCGCCGCGACACGCAGGAAGTGCTGCGTCAGGCCGCCATCGATCTGATGGACAAATACCGCCTCGACGCCCTCGTCTATCCGTTCAAGTCGCTGCCGCCCGAGCCGCACCTCGCCGAACGCGTGGCGGAAAAAGACAACCCGTTCAGCTCCGTCACCGGCCTGCCCGCCGTCCTCGTTCCCGCCGGCTACACCAAGAAGGAAAACGGCCCCATCGCCGTCGAGTTCCTCGGCCGGCCCTACGCCGAGCCCACGCTCTTCGCGCTCGCCTACGCCTACGAGCAGGCGACGAAACACCGCAAAACGCCCGCGACCACGCCGGCCCTCCCCGGCGAGTCGTTCACCTACACGCCTGTCGCCGGCGCCACCCTCGCCGCCGGCAACCAGTAATTTCCCAGCCTCGATTTCCCATGCTCCTCCGCTCCCCCGTCTCCCGTCCCCGCTTCACGCTCGCGCTGGCCTGCTTCAGCCTCGCGCTGCCCGCGGTCAGCCTCGCGGCCCCCGCGGCCAAGTTCGACGTCCTCGAACTCACCATCGAGGACGCCCACAACGCCTTCAAATCTAAGCGCCTCACCGCCCGCCAACTCACCCAGGCCTATCTCGACCGCATCGCCGCCTACGACCAGAAGGGCCCGCTCGTTAACTGCATCGTTTCGGTCAACCCGCAGGCCCTCGCCGACGCCGACAAGATCGACGCCGAGTTCGCCCGCACCGGCAAACTCATCGGCCCCATGCACGGCGTGCCCGTCCTCGTGAAAGACGAAATCGACGTCGCCGGCATGGCCACGACGCAAGGCACCGTCGTCTTCAAGGACTACGTCACGCCCCTCGACTCGTTCCCCGTCGCCAAGCTCCGCGCCGCCGGCGCCATCATCTTCGCGAAAACCACGCTGAGCGAATTCGCGGGCGGCGACACTTACAGCGCCCTCACCGGCTATTCGCGCAACCCCTACGCCCTCGACCGCACCGTCGGCGGTTCCTCCGGCGGCTCCGGCGGCGCCCTCGCCGCCAACTTCGGCCTCATCGCCATCGGCGAGGAAACCAGCTCCTCCCTCAAGCGCCCCGCCGCCTGGGGCGCCCTCGCCGGCATGCGCCCGACGCCCGGTCTCATCAGCCGCAGCGGCATGTGGGACGGCCATCCCGTCCCCACCGCGCAAATGGGACCGATGACCCGCACCGTCGCCGACCTCGCGAAGATGATGGACGTCATGGTCGGCTACGATGCCGAGGACCCGATCACTGCCTTCGGCGTGATGCACACGCCGAAATCCTACACCTCCTACCTCGACAAAAACGCCCTCAAGGGCGCGCGCATCGGCGTCATCCGCGAGGCCATCGGCGGCGGCTCCCGGCCCGACTCCCCCGATTTCAAGAAAGTCGACGCCGTCTTCCAGAAAGCCCTCGGCGAACTCAAGGCCGCCGGCGCCGTCCTCGTCGATATCGTCATCCCCGATCTCAAGGCCCTCCAAGCCAAACGCGCCTCCGATCCGGCCCGCACCGAGGAGGCGCTCAAGGTTTACCTCTCCCGGAATCCCAATTCCCAATTCAAAAATCAGGACGACATCAACAAGCACCCCGCCATGGCCACGAGCTTCAAAACCATGGTCGCCAAGTACCGCGCCGAAAATCCCGCCTCCGCGGCCACCGGCGGCGTCGGCTACACCGGCAGCGGACGCGCCGGCGGTGCCCGTCCCCCCGCGGACCCGGCCCGCCTGCTCGAGTCCCAGCGCGCCCGCGAGCAGTTGCTGATGAACATGGCCAAGGTCATGGCCGACGCCAAGGTCACCGCCCTCGCCTACAAAGCCGTCGAACACCAGCCCACCCTGATCCAGGAAGCCACCACCCCGCCCTACAAGAGCAACGGCGGCGTCGTTTCCCTGAACACGTTCCTCATCCACACGCCCACGATCACCGTGCCGATGGGCTTCGACGCCGACGGCATCCCCGCCGGCCTCGCCTTCCTCGGGCTGCCGTTCAGCGACGCCGAGCTCATCAAGCTCGCCTACGCCTACGAGCAGGCCACGAAACACCGCAAACCGCCGGCCTCCGTCCCGGCGCTCTGAGACTTACCGTCCCCGCTCTTGGCGGGTCACTGAGCGCACGGAGGAGGACAAGGAGTCCACCGAGTGGCCAAGCCGATCCGACGAGCGTCCGAAACGGATTCATCCGGCGGGTGAATACAGAGGACACCCCGGTCCAGTCCCCACCCTCCGTGCCCTCCCGGTCTTCCTCCGCGACCTCTGTGTCCCAACGCATCTTCCAAACTCAATCCCCAAGGGGCCCTTGGTTCTCCTTCCCGGGCCGGCTGGACCCCAGCCGGCCTTTTTCCTGCCCGCCGGCGGCGAGTGAGTGATTACTTACGGACGGCCATAAGCGCGGGCCGCGCCACCGCCGACCGCGGATGAAAAGGTTTCATCGCTTGGAAACTTTACGGAATTGGCCGTGCGCCGTAGCTTCCTTCTGTTCGGCTGCCAACCCCTTGTTCCCGCCGCGGCCGCCGGATTTCAACCTCAGTCTGTTCACGCTATGAAAACCCTGCTTCGTCTCCTCCTCGCCGGCTTCGCGCTGGCCTCCGTCGCCGCGCTTCGCGCCGAAATCTCGGCCCAAGCTTGGCTCGAAACCTATTACCTGAACCCGCAACCGGCCCAGGTGCCGGCCGCGATCGAGCGCCTCAGCCGCGAAGGCTATTTCGAGCGCGCGGAAAACACCGCCGTTGCCATCGGTTTCCTCGGCACCGTGTTCGCCCAGAATCCGGACAAAGTCGAAGGCTGGCTCGATCAGCTGAACACCCTGCCCGCGCGCGACCAGCGCCTGCTCGCCGCCGCCCTCTGGCAGTCCGGCCATCCGCTCGGCGCCAACTGGCTCCGCCTGCTCGCCCAGAAGTCCCCCGTCCGCTCCGAAGTCGAACGCCTCGCCAACACCCCGAGCCAGCGCGTCGTCGACACCACCGTCCGTTCCCCCTCCTCGATGCGTCTCCAGTGGGGCGCCTTCCTCGCCAGCGGCGACGGCCGCCACGTCGTCGCGATCCTCGACGGTTTCGGCCTCAATGAACCCGGCCTCACCTCCGCCACCCGCATGGCCCTCGCCCAGCACGCCTCGGCCCATCCCCGCGTGATGGACATCTGCCGCGCCCAGCTTGATCGCCAGCCCGAGGAAATCCGCAGCGAACTGCGCGCCGCCCTCAACGCCGCCGCCAAGCCCAGCCCCCGTTCCTGATCCGGGCCCACCCCAGCCCCGATCCGAACCCCACCGGCCCGCGCCTTCCGCGGGCCGGTTTTTTTGCGCCCCGCACCATGCACGGGATTGGGACCCGCAGCCGGCCGCGGGAAAGTTTTTCATGCGGGTCCGGACGACCGCCCGACGGCATCCGCCATGCTTCCGGAGTCTCATGTCCGCGCCCGCCGTCCTTCGTTCGCTTCTGCTCGGTGCGGCCCTCTTCGCCGCCCCCGTCCTCTCCGCCCGCGACACCGCCAAGGCCGGCGTCGCCGTGCTCCACAGCGCCGAATGGAACGCCGGCGACACCGTCCGCGACGGCGCCGGCGAATTCGCCGTTTTCCTGCGCGCCGCCCAACTCCAGCGCCACCACGCCGCGGCCGGCCTCGTCGCCGTCGGCGACCGCAACGGCATCCTCCGCTCCGGCGGCGAACGCGCGCTGCGGCGCCTCGTCTTCAGCGGCGTCGCCATCGTGAAACTCGCCGCCGGCAACGAACCCATGGCCGGCGACCTGGAAGTTTTTCTCAACGGCGGTCGCCTTCCGGCCGAACAAGCCGCGACCGTTTTGACCCAGTGCCTCGAGCGCCACGGCCCGCCCCCGGGCGTCGCCGATCCGGAGAAACCCACGTCGGCCGAAATCGCGAAGATCCGCGCCCACCTCCGCCCCTTCCAAGCCGCCCTCGCCGTCGCCGGCGCCGAACGCGTCGCGAGCCTCTGACGCGCAGCGTCGGTTGCGCGGTGGCCGCTGAGCCAAAAGCTGCCGTTGGGAGTTGAACGTTGAGGAAACTCTGAAAAACGCCGCGACCGCGGCCAATTCGTAGCGCGAGCGCCAGCGAACGGAGGAAAACTGCCGACGGTGCCCGGAATCCCGCCACTCGCTGGCGCTCGCAGCCACAGCCAGCGCCGCGTTTTTCAGAGCTTCCTCAACTCCGAACTCTGAACTCCGAACTCTCAACCATATCCCCCAGCACCACCGTCCCCGCGATCCGATCCTCCACCGCCTGCCGGTTCGGATCCCACAGCAGTTTCAGAAAACCGATCATCCCCATCGCCACACCCGCGACATAGCCGCCGTGCCGGACGAATCCGTCGAAAAACGCGAACGGCAACCCGTTCGTCTTCACCGCGCGGATCCGCAGCAACAGTTTGCCCGGCGTGCGCCCGCCCAACGCGCCGGCGAACAGCGTGAAATACACGCCCGACCAGCCGAACGTCACGCCCAGCGACCGCGCAAACGACTGCGCCTGCGTCACCCACGATCGCTGCGCCGCCGCCTGCGCCCGCTGCTCCGCCTTCAGCGTCTCCACCTGTTTCTCCAGTTCGCCCACCGCCGTGCGCAATTCCGCCGCCGACGCCGTCGGCGCCACGTAAACCGTTTCCCGCAGCGCCGCGCTCTCCGTCGCCTCCAGCGCCGACAGCTTCAACCCGTCCGCGCGCACGAGATCGGAATGCCCCAGCGCCAAGATCGACAGCCCCGCAATCACCGCGCCCAAACCCCGCAACGCGACGCGCGCGATCTTCAGCGCCGCCGGCGCCGAGGCCGCATTGCCGAGCAACACCGTGAGCATCGCCCCGGTGGCGATCCCGAGCCAGGGCCCGGAGAGCAACGAAAGCAGCGACACCAGCGCCAGATCGACGCCCATACCGCTGGGAACCGACCGACGCCCTGGGCGACGACGTGCGCTTCAAAAACCACGGCCTCGCCCCCAAGTCCGCCGCCGACTTCGCCTTTCTCCTCCACGGCTTCCACTACCTGAAGGACGAAGGCGTGATGGCCATCATTTTGCCCCACGGCGTGCTCTTCCGTGGCGGCGCCGAAGAACGCATCCGCCAAAAACTCCTCAAAGACGGCCACATCGACACCGTCATCGGCCTGCCCGCGAACCTCTTCTACTCCACCGGCATCCCGGTCTGCATCCTCGTCCTCAAGAAGTGTAAGCAGCCCGACGACGTGCTCTTCATCAACGCCGCTGAGCACTACGTGAAAGGCAAACGCCAGAACCAACTCACCCCGGAGCACATCGCCAAGATCATCGAGACCTACAAGTTTCGAAAAGAAGAGCCCCGCTACTCCCGCCGGGTAGAAATGGCCGAGATCGAGAAAAACGAGTTCAACCTCAACATCTCCCGCTACATCAGCACGGCCACCGCCGAGGAAGAAATCGACCTCGCCGCCACCCACGGCCAGTTGCGCGAAATCGAGGACCGCATCCGCGCCGCCACCGCCAAGCACAACACCTACCTCGCCGAACTCGGCCTCCCGCCCCTCCCCGGCGAAGCTGCACCCGACGCACCCGCGGCCCGCAGCACACCCCTCGCTCCCGCCTCCGGTGCTCGCAAGCTACTCCTGTGATGGCCCAGAAAAGCCCGACACTCCAAACTGCCGCTATGAACTATTGGGTGCTCAAAGCAAATCCCGGATCGTATCGATATGAAGACGAGCTGCACCCGCTTAGAGAGGAGAATTGGGGTCACGTCGTAGCCGCACAGGGTCCCGCGCCCGGCGACCGCATCTTCCTCTGGGCGTCCGCGCCCGCGCTCCATCTGGCCGGTCTGGGGATCGCGATTTCTCCAAACCATCGCGAAGCCGGCGAATACGTCCTGCGCGTGCGCTACCTCACCGCACAGCTCGCGTACCGGCCAACTCTCCGGGAGCTCAAGGCCTACCCCCGGTTGGCCGGTGCGCACTTTCTCCAGCGCGCAAGATACGGCACGGCTTATCCGCTCACACCGGAGCAAGGCAAGGAGCTCTACCGAATTGTCGTCGGCGCCAACCCCGAGGCCGCCGTATGGGAGCAAGACGTCGCCGTCGAGCCGATGCGCGATGTGGATGCGGAGGCAAGTGAAGGCCGCCTTACCCTCGTCACGCACCTGATCCGGGAGCGGAATCCGCAGCAGGCGCGCAGGAAAAAAGAAGCCTTCGTAGAGCGACACGGCGCGCTCTTCTGCGAAGCCTGCGGCGAAACCCATCTGAAATACGGCAACCTCGCCGCCAGGATTTTCGAGGTCCACCACCTCCGCCCGCTTTCGGCGAGCAAGCGTGAGGTCAAAACGTGTCTCGACGACCTCGCGGTCCTTTGCCCGAACTGCCACCGCGCAATTCATCGCACCGATCCGTTCCTGACCGTCGCCGCCTTTGCCCGCCGGTTGCGCAACGCTGCCGCAACTTCGGCGAAATCGACCCGCAAGTCCCCGGTTGACTCAGAGGCCCGGTCACCGGCTCGAAGGAGTTCGAAACCATGAATGCATACGGCTCCGCCGCCGTGGCCGCCGTCGGCCTTTGCAAGGACTCATGCGTCGGGAAGGGTGGAGGTTGTAAATTCTCACCGCCTTATTCCATCGAACTGTGGTTCGATTCAATAAGCCGACCGCTTATTCCGTTTAACCCCGCTTCGATTAAACAAGGCTCATCGATAACATCGAGGCTGGCCTCGCCAACTTCCGCACCGTCGCCGCCGCCTTGGGTCGCTGACCGGATTGAGCGGTCGGCGATCAGCCTTCCGCATTCTGCTGTTGTCCGGCATTTTATGCAAAAGCGACGACCGACGGGCGTGGCATCAGGCCAAGGCCCAGCTTGACGGCAAGCTGGTTTGCTGGCTTGCTGGCTCCGTGAAAACCACCTTGGATCTACCCGACGACTTGGTGCAGGAATTGAAGCTCCGGAGCGTGCACGAGCGCAGCACCATGAAGGAGGTCGCCACCGCCGCGCTCCGCCGGGGCTTGCAGGCGAAGGACCCGGAACCGACGGCACCACCGCCCCTGCCCCCGGGGTTGGAAATCAACGAGCATGGATTCCCGGTTTTTCGCTGCCGACCGGACGCGCCGGCGGTTCGGATGACCGCCGCCGAAGTGATCGCACTCGAACAGCAATCCCTCGAGGAAGAGGACCTGAAACGTGCCGGCCTCGCTCCTTGATTCGAACGTCTGGGTGGCGGCGACCTTCACGGCCCACGCTTTCCACCGGGAATGCATGGCGGTTCTCCGGCAGTCGACGCTGTCGGAACGGATTCTCTTTTGCCGTGCGACGGAGCAGAGTTTTCTTCGCTTGGCCACTACGCCCCGCCTGCTGATGCGCTACGGAGCGGAAGGCATGACGAACCGGCATGCCCTCTCCGCGCTTGCCGCACTGAAAGCCCGGCCCGGAGTGGACTATCTGGAGGAACCTCCCGGCGCCGTCGCGCTCTGGCATCAACTCGCCGCCCGCGAGACCGCCTCGCCCAAGGTCTGGATGGATGCCTACCTCGCCGCCTTCGCTATCTCGGGCAACCTGGAGTTCGTGACGCTGGATCGCGATTTCGAGGTCTACGTCACGCACGGCCTGCAGCTTCGCCTGCTGGGAAACGATCCCGCCCCTTGATCCCAGCCTGAAGCCCACCGGCGCTCGCCGCGGCCAACCACCGCACCGCGAACTCCGAGCTTCCCGCTTAAAGCTTCCCGCTTACCGCCCCTCCTTCCTTCACTTCCTCGGCGCCAAGCCCATCGCCTGCAGGCGTTTTTCCAGGCCGTAGCGCGTGAAGAGCTTCTCCGTTTCGCCGGGGTCGCGGCGAAACGCGGCCAGCGCGGGATCGTCGGCCAAGGCGCGTACCAGGCTCGTCACGACCGCGGCCGAATCGTCGATCAACGCCGGCGTCACCTTGTCGATCGTGTCGGCGACGTCGTGGTAATAACGCACCGACTCGCGCGGGATCGGGCCGTTGAACGTCACCGTGCGCACGCCGGCCAGCTGGTACGGCGTGTGGTCGCTCCCGATCCAGTTCAGGTTCTCCACGCCCTTCGGCAGCTTGCCCTTTTCCCCGCGGGCGGCGTGCCATTTTTCCAGATACGGCACGAGCGAATCGTCGCCGAGTGCGTTCACCCCGATCGGGACGCCGACCATGTCCAGATTCACCATCGCCGCCACCGGCGTATCGCCGAGCTGCGCCGCCGCATGCCGCGATCCGAAAAGTCCCTGCTCCTCGCCGTTGAACCAAATCAGCTCGACGGTGTGGTGCGGCCTCGCCCCGCGCAGCGCCAACGCCAGCGCGTAGAGCTGCGCAATCCCGATGCCGTTGTCCATGGCGCCCTGCCCGAGATCCCAGCTGTCGAAATGCGCCCCGACAATCACGCGCGACGCCGCGCGGCCCGGAATGACGACGCGAAGATTGGCGGTCTCGACGGGACGGCACCGGGACTTGGTTTCCAGTTTCACCTGCACCGGGCGCCCGCGCGCGAGCAACCGCTGCAGCCATTTGCCCTCTTCCTGCGCGAGCGAATAGATCGGCACGGCCAACGGTGCGCCCGAGAAACTGCCCGTGCGCGCCAGCAACTGCGCGCCGCCCTCGCGGTTGATGAAAAACACCGCCCGCAATCCCCGCGCTTCCGCCATCGCGGCGATGTCGCGGGTCTGCAGCGCGGTACTCGCGGAGAGCAGGCCGATCTTGCCGCGGGTCGCGAGACGGTCGAGATCGGCGGCGACCGCGTTGCCGAGGTCGACGACGTCGGCCGTGAACGCCGCGTGCGGCTGCGTGTAGCTCAGCGAAGCGACGCGCAGGGGCCGCGCGAAAGGCGCGACCACCTCGGCGCGGTCGTCGCCGCGCTCCCATCCCGGCATGGAAAACCGCTGCCACTCCGGCGCGTAGCCGAGCGCGCGCAGCTCGGTCGCCAGCCGCTCCATCGCCTGCGCGTTGGGGGCCAGGCCCGTCACCCGCCCGCCGAAGTCGTCGCAGAGTTGCGTGAGAAACGCATGCGGCGCCAGCGGCTCCGCCGCCGGCGCGACGCCGCCGGCCAGCAGCGAAATCGCGAGCGCCGCCGAGCGAAACGAACGGCGCGCGGGACAGAATGGGTTTGAACTACGGAATTCCATGGGAAGACAGGGAGGAGATTTGAACCACAGAGGCACAGAGGACACGGAGCCAAGCACCCTCGACAAACTCATTCCCTCTTCTCCGTGGCCTCCGTGCCTCTGTGGTTCAGCTTCAGCCGCCCGCGCTCAGGGCTTCACGGTATCGGTCGCCGTGACCGTGTTGAAATCGAGCACGCGTTTCAGCCGGCCGTGCGTGATCGTGAGCGTGCCGCTGCCGACCTCGGCGTTGAGGTAAGGGCCGGCGAAGAGTTTCCATTCCTTGGCGTGGTCGATGGTCCGGCCGTCGACTTTCGGCGCCGCACCGTAGGCGAGCTCGAGTTTGCGGCCGCGCAACGTCGTGAAACTCACCCGCGGCAACGGGTCGGTCGCGAGGGTCAGCGGCAAGGCGCGGATCGCGGCCTTGAAGTCGTCCCAGGTCTTGAACTCGGCCGCCGAGGCCACCTGCAAAATCGTGCCGTTGCGGCGCGATTCCGAATAGAGCCGTTTGCCGCCGCCCTCGATGGGCTGCCACGTGTACGGCGCGAGCGGTCGGTACGCGAGGTAGGCGCGGCCGCCCTGCGCGAAGATCCAGCCCGACGCATCCTCCTCGAGTTTCGCGAGGTCCTTGGAAAAGAAACCGTTCACGTGCTCGAACGTCGTCCCGGGCGGCACCTTCGTCAGCGAGACGAGCGCGTCGTCCTGCTGGAAAATCTGCTCGTAGGGCGAACCGCCGAGCAGCTTCGTCGGCGCCGTGTAGGTCGGTTTGCCCTGGAAGGTCACCGACGCCGGCATGTAGTCGGGCATCTCCGTGAAATACATCATCAGCTCGTCGGCCCCGTAGTGCGGCTGCACGGAGAACATCGTGTTGTGCACGCCGCGCGGGTCCGGCACCGCCCAGGTGACGTCCCAGGAATGCTGCTGGATCGGCTGGAGCAGGCCGCCCTGGTCGGAACCGAGCGCGTAATCCGCGGTGACGTAGCTCTGTTTGTAGACGGGCGCGTTGCGCAGGTCGCTGTTGCGCCAGCGGTGGCGCGTGCGCTTGCGCTCGAACTGCGTGTACGGGCCGCTGCGGTCCGTGCCGATGCGGTAGATCACTTCGGGCAGGTCGTAGTGGTTCGCGACGGCGGCGAAATACAGCCCCCAGCCGCCGTAGGCCGCCGGCGGCGGACAATTGCCGAAGAGCAACCAACCGAAGAACGACGAGAGGCCGTTCCACTTTTCCAAAACCTGCCGGTCGTCCGTGCGCGCGTGCGCGCCGATGTAGATGCCGTCGAGCGTATCCACCGTGTAGTCCGCCAGCACGTAGTCGAGCATCATGCGGCCGCGCTGCCGCATCGCCGGATCCTGCGCCCAGGCGGCGAGGTACAGCATCGGGATCGTGTATTCGCCGATGTAGTGCGTGCAGTCGTACTCGCCCTGCCCGATCGTCGTCGTGAGCTTCATCCAGTCGAGCAGCCAGGCCTGCGCCTCGGCCGAGATTTCCGCGGAGCTCTTGCCGTTGAACCAACGCTCGCCGGGCTCGTTCGGCCACAGCTGGGCCATGAGGTACATCGACGTGTAGTACATCACCCAGTGGTTCTCCGTGTCGCCGCGCAGCGGCATGTAGGTGCGCCACGCGTCGCGGATCGCCGTCTTCGCCGCCGGCGTCAGCTGGTCGCGGCCGAGGTACGAGATGCAGGTGACGGGAAACATCCAGAACATGTCGCCCGACGGCTTCTTCATCAGCTCGATCACGCGCTCCGAGGCCGCCGCGGCGTCCTCCCGCCGCGCCAATTTCGCCACCACTTCCGCCAGGCCGAAGGTCGCCGGCTCGCCCGGTTTCGCCAGCGCCGCCCGCCAAGCCAGCACCTCGGCGCGACGCTCGAGGTACTGGTTGCGCCGGAGCGAGACGTCGTTGACCGGGCCGCGGTCCGGCACCGGCCCCGTGAAAGCGGGCTGGGCCGACCCGGCGGCGGCGAGCGCACCGAAAATTACCACCGTCAGAAAACGCGAAAAACGCATGGGAAAAAGGGTCGCGGGGTTCATGAACGCGGGACGAAGACGAGGTCGAACACGATGGCTTTCTCGAAGTACAGCGGCCGCCACGTGGCCCCGAGGTCGTCGGATACAAACAGCGGCTGCTGGTAAGGTGCGGCGTAAAGCCGGCCCGGGATATCCGGGTCGAGCGCCACGCGCCAGATCTCGCGGTTCGGCAAACCCGCCGTGCGGTCCGTCCAGGTCGCGCCGCCGTCCTCGCTCACCTGCACGCCCGCGCCCCAGCCGCCGTACACGAGACGCTTCGCCTCGCGGCGGTCGTAGTCGAAATTGTGCAGCGTGCGCTCTTTCGGCACCGAGGGCACCGGCTGCCACGTCGCGCCGCGATCCCGCGAACGAAAAGCACCGTCGCTCGACGTCACCGCGAAAAACTCCTTCGCATCGTGCGGCGATTGCCGGAGATCATAGGTCGTTTTGTCGGTCGGCTGCACCAGCCGCCAGGTCTTCGCGCCGTCCTCCGTCAGGAAAATGCCCTTCTCCGTGCCCGCGAGCACCCGGCCCGCCTGCGTACGATCCACCGTGATCGTCTGGGTGTAGCGCCGCGCGATGCCGTCGTTCTGCCGCCGCCACGTCTGGCCGCGGTCCGGCGAAACCGCGATGCCGTCCGGCAACCCCGCGTAAATGATGTCCGGCGCGTTCGGATCGAAGGCGATGCTCTTCGGCTCCGTCATGTCCCAGCTCGTCATCGTGCGCCACTGTGCGCCGTGGTTCCGCGCCCGGATCACGCCGTCGAGGGTCGCGAGGAACAGGGTCGACGGCTCGCGCACGTCGTGCGTCAGCGTGAAGAGCCGGATGTGGGGAAAGCCCATCGGCACGAAGGTCTGGCGGTCGACGGAGCGGTACAGCCCGCTCGGCGAGGCCACGCGGCTGCCCATTACCTGGGCCTGGCCCGAGACGTTGGCGCAGACGTAGAGGTCGTGTTTCGGCTCGGCCGCGGCCGCGGGCGCGGCGGCGGTGCCGGCCGCGGCCAGCAGCAGGGCCTGGAGCCATCGGGGTTGTTTCAATCGCATAAAGTCCGCTCGCCAAGCCGGGCTTCGCCCGCACGCTTGGCCGCATGTCCTTCCCCACCCGCGCTCTTGTCTCGCTGTCCCTCGCGCTGTGCTCCGCGGCCGCCGGCTTCGGCGCCGCCCCGGCCACGCCGGAGGAGAAACTCGCCGCCCTCGGCCACACCTTGCCCGTCGCTTCGTCCCCGGTCGCCAACTACGTGTCCGCGGTCCGCACCGGCAACCTCGTCTTCCTCGCCGGCCACCTCCCGCGCGGCGCGGACGGCAAAGTCATCGTCGGCCGCGTCGGCGCCGACACCACCGAGGCCCAGGCCCAGGCCGCCGCGCGCCAGACGACGCTCGGGTTGCTCGCTTCGCTGAAGAAAGAGATCGGCGATCTGTCGAAGGTGAAGCGCATCGTGCGCGTGACGGGCTACGTGCGCGCGACCGACGAATTCCAGAACCACCCGCAGGTCATGAACGCCTGCTCCGACCTGCTCGTCGCCGCCTTCGGCGACAAGGGCCGCCACGCGCGCGCCGCCCTCGGCATGGCCTCGCTGCCCCTCGGGGCCGTCGTCGAGATCGATCTCATCGCCGAGATCGAGTGACGGCCGCGGCGGCGTGACGCGCCCGCGCCTCACGCCGCCCCCGTGATTTTCGCCGTCGCCGCGACCAACCGGTCGCACTCGGCCGGCGAGTTGAAGACGTGCAGCGACACGCGCACCGCGTTGATCTTTTGCTCGGTCACGGGCCGGCAGCGGAACGCGTGCTCCTTCAGCAACCGCGAAAACATCGTGTCCTGCGGCACCTTCGCGCTGCGGAACGTCACCATCGCGCTGCTGGCCGCGGGGTGCGTCGGCGAGAGCACCTCGACGCCCGCGATCCGCGCCAGCCCCGCGTGCACCCGGCCCGCGAGTTCGCGGCCGCGGGCGGCGATCCGTTCGCGGCCGACTTTTTCCTGCAACTGCACCGCCGCGGCCAACCCCGCCGCCGCCGCGACGTTCCGCGTGCCGTACTCGTAACGCAGTGCGGTCGGCGCGAGCTTGAATTCGCCCGGCAGGAAATCCAGGTCGCCGGAATAGGCCCCGACCAGCAGCGGCGCGACGGCGTCGAGACGGTCGGGCCGCACATAGAGCACGCCGGTCTCGTGCGGGGCGCCGAGCCATTTGTGGCCGCTCGTCGCGAAGGAATCGCAGCCGATCTCGCGCAACGAAAACGGCAGCATCCCTGCCGATTGCGCGCCGTCGATGTGGAACCAGATCCCGCGCTCGCGGCAGAGCCGCGCGATGTCCGCCACCGGCAGCACGATGCCGGTCGGCGCCGTGATGTGCGAAACCTGCACCGCCCGGGTGCGCGGCGTAACGAGTGCGGCGATCCGCGCGAGGTTGGTCGCCGGATCGCCGGGATCGGGCGTGAAAAGTTTCACCGTCAGTCCGCGCAGCCGCGCCTGCTGGTACCACCCGAACGAACCGCCCGGATGCGCGTGGTCGTCGAAGATCACCTCGTCGCCCGCCTGCAGTTGCAGCCCCGCCGCCACGGTCGCGTTGCCCTCGGTCGCGTTGCGCACGAACGCCAGACCCGCGGGATCCGCGCCGAGAAACGCCGCCACGGTCGCCCGGAAGCCCGCGAACTGGCCGTGGCCGTGCTCGCCCGTCTCCTGCAGCTTCGCCGTCGTCGCCGCCATCGCGTCCAGCGCCGGGCGCGACGCCGGCCCGAGCCCGCCGGTGTTGAGGTACACGCGGTCCTTGGTCAGCGGATACAGGTCGCGCACCGCCTGCCAGAAACGCTCCGGCTCCCGGGCGTCGTAGGCCGGCAGCGCGGGCGCGGGCGCGGCCGCCGTCGCGGCCCGCGCGCCCGCCGCCAGCGCGGCGGGGGCGAGGACGGCCGTGCGCAGGAAAGTTTTGCGGTCGAGGTTCATGCAGGGGCGAACGTGAGGCGGTGATCCAGGCGCAGGAGCGCGCCGGAGCCGAGGGGAACCGCAGCCTCGCGGTGAAAGGCAAAGGCGGCGAGCGGGTTTTTCCTCCGCACGAACCACGGCAGCGGCCCGCCGAGGTTTTCGAACCGGATGCGGGTGCGCCGCAGCGTCGTGTCGTGCTGGCAGGACCATTCCATCGCCGCCGCCTCCGCCCCGTGCACGGCCGCTTCGCCGGCGAGCCCGCCTTCCGCCGTGATGCCGATCGCGGCGTCACCGTGGTCGTCGAGCAGGTCGCGCGCGCCGCGGAACTGCAGGCCCGTGTAATGCGAGCCGGCGAGGCCGCCGAGGGAGTGGTAGTTTTCCAGCGCCAATTCGCGGCCGCTCGCGTTGCGCAACTCGCTCGTCCACCGCAGCGACCAGCCGGAGCCGACGAGCTCCGTCCGCAGCCGGCGTTCCTCGGCGAGCAGCGTTTCCCCGCCGGGCCCGATCCACTCGACCGTTTCGCGCAGCTCTTCCGGCGCGAGCTGCCGCCACGCGACGTGCCGCTGCCCGCCGTGGTCCGCCCGCCACTGGTAACCGTCCGCGCGGCGGTGCGACGGGCCGCCCCAAAAGTTGACGCCGCCGACGCTCGCGATCGTCAGGCTCAGGGCATGGTGCCAAGGATGGTCGTTGGGCCGGAAATTCGTGAGCACGTCGCCCGCCGCCGAGCAGACCGGATGCGCATACGGCCGCGGCGACTCGTTCGCCGGCACCTCCGGCGCATACACGTAGCGCCACAGGAGCGCGCCGGCCGCGGTCGCGATCTCGACGTGGCGGCCGCTTTCGTGCCGGAGCAGCAACGGTGATGTCATCGCTTCAACCGAGCTTCACTTCCGCCGTATAGTTTCCGCCGCCGAAATGCCGTTCCTCGCCGTTGGGCAGCCGGAGCGTCACCGGCGTCGCCGCCGGGGTCTCGACCTCGATCCGGAAAACCCCGCCGGCCTCGCGCCACGCGACCTTCACCGGCCCGCGCGGCGTGGCCACCTCGCCGCTCGCGTGCGCGAGTCCGCAGCGGTGCGGCGCGATCGCGATTTCCGCAAAA
>NEUS01000025.1 GCA_002288455.1 Opitutia bacterium Tous-C1TDCM | reverse complement strand
CCGGCGGGCGGGGCCGGAAACTCCGGCTTTCAACTTGTCACGAGCGGCCTGGTCGGGCCGCTCGTGGAGTTGAGAGATGAGAGTTGAGGGTTGAGAGACCGGGCCGGCGAACTTCGCGACGCCGCGCGGCAGCTGCGGCGGTTTCGGGAATGCCGGCTCTCAACTCTCAACCAAGTTCTCTCAACTGAATCAGCGGCGGCCGGGATTCCGGTTGAGCGAGTAGGTGAAGTAGATCGCGCGTTTCTCGCCGATGAGGCGGTTGACGCGGAGATAATCGAGGTCGAAGAGGTTGTTGATGTTGATCGCGACGTTATGGTCGTAGTTGCCCTTGCTCGGGAGGCGGTAGCGGGCGCCAAGGCTCCAGAGGGTGAATGACGGCACGCTCAGGCGCCACTGGTTGGTGGAGCGGGTGACGACCCGCTGGCCGTTCACGGTGGCGTAGGTGTCGCCGGCGTTGGGCGCCTCGGTGGGCGTGCGCGCGACGTGGGTGACGCCGATGTTGGCGGAGAAGTTCTTGAAGGCGGTCGGCGTGTATTTCGCGTAGAGGCTGCCGTTCTGCGGGGAGATGCCGTTGACGCGGCGGCCGATGGCGGCGGGGAAGGCGGAGCCGAAATCGGTGTAGATCGAATACACGTGGCCCCAGCTGCCGCCGGCGGACCATTCGTCGGTGATGCGCCAGTTGACGTCGATTTCGTAGCCGCGGACCAGCTGGTTGCCTTCGCGGCGGGTTTCGAGCACGAAGTTGCCGGACCCGAGCGGCGTCTCGATGTTTTCGGTGACGTTGACGTTCTCGCGAATGGCGTAGAACCCGCTGACGGTATAGCTGAGCCGGTCGTTGAAGGCGGAGCCCTTGAAGCCGTAGTCCCAACCGTCGGCGACCTCGGATTTGAAGGTCGGATTGAAATGGGCGGCGGCGTTGTCGTTTTGGGAGACGAAGTAGCTCTCGCTGTAGCTGGCGTAGACCCGGAACGAAGGGGTGATCTTGTAGTTGAAGCCGGCGTTGGGTTTCAGGAACTCGACCTGCTTGTCGATCATTGTGCCGGCGACGTAACCGGGCGGGTTGGTGAAGCCGATGAAGTCGCGGTCGCGGAAGCGGACGTCGTCGAAGCGCGCGCCGGCGAACGTGAGCAGGCGCCCGTCCATGAAGGAGGTCTGGTGGCGGAGCAGGCCGCCGAAGACGGTGGTACGGCGCTTCTGGTGGCGGGTCTTCACCGTCTGCGAGGAGTTGAACCACTTCGGGAAGTACGAGATGTTGCCGGCGGGCGCGAGGGTGGCGCGGTCGAGGGTGACGATGCGGACGGCGTTCCAGGCGACGAGATCGGGGTTGCCGGCGGCGGCGTAGTTGAGGGACGGGTCCCAGCGGTAATAGTCGTTGATGTCGAGGGTGAGGAGCGTGCGGTGCTCGAGCCGGCGGTTGTTGGTCCAGTAGTGGGCGAGCAGATCGCCCTGGAAGCCGCCGCCGTCCTCGATAATGCGGGTGGTGTTGGGGGTGGCGCCGCGGGCGGAGGTGATATTGGGCACGGTGCCGTTGGCGGCGGGGGCGGGGTTGATGTTGATGGCGCCCCAGCCGGTGTTCTGGTTGTAGTCCCAGCGGCGGGCCAAGTAGTAGTTGGCGGCGACGCGGGTGCTCCAGACGGGGGAGAGTTTCTTGTCGTAGACGGCGTTGAAGCCGGTGTTGCCGCGGTCGAGTTTGCTGTTGGGGCCGAAGGCGTTGAAGCGGGCGAGATTCGAGGCGTAGCCGATGGCCTGGTCGTCGAGATTGCTGGCGGTGCCCTTGAGATCGATGATGAGCGGGGAGGCGCTGTTGGGCGCGTCGCGCATCTGGAGGAAGTATTCCGCGCTGAGGAAGAGGTTGGAGCCGTCGTTGAACGTGTGGCTCAGGGCGAGGTAGTACTCCTGGTTGCGGTTGCGGGCGTAATCCATGTCGAACTCCTTCTGGTAGTGGGAGGCGGTGAGGATGTAGTCGGTCTTGCCGAGGTGGCCGCGGACGGCGGGGCCGGTGGTCTCGAAGGTGACGCGCTGGGTGCCTTCGTCGCCGTAGTTGAAGGTGAGCTTCTGGCCGGCGCGGGCCTTCGGGCGTTTGGAGACCATGTTGAGCATGCCGCCGGGGGAGGTGCGGCCGTAGATGGCGGCGTTGGAGCCCTTGATGATCTCCATGCGGTCGACGTTGGAGGAGCCGTAGCGGCCGAGTCGGAAGAAGCCGTCGCGCAGCTGCGAGGAGGAGCTGAAGCCGCGGAGGTTGAAGCCGCCGCCGACATCGAGGCCGGTGAAGCCGCCGATCTGGGTGACATTGTCGCTGAGTTCGAAGATGCCGAAGTCCTCGAAGTACTCGGCGGTGAGGACGTTCACCGTGTAGGGCAGATCGATGATCTTGGTGGCGACGCGCGAGCCGGTCATGGTCTCGGAGGGGGCGTAGCCGTTGAGGGATTCGGCGCGGACGTTGAATTCCGACAGCTGGAGGATGTCTTCGCCGGCGCGGGGAGCCGGAGCGGCGGGCGCGGTGGGCGCGGTCTGGGCGCCGGCGACGGCGGCCAACAGGGCGAAAGCCGCAAGCGGCAACGCGGGGATACGGAGGTGCAGGGTCATGGTGTGGTGTGGGTCTGGACCGGGGCCGCGCGTCGGGGTTGCAGGCGCCGGAGGGATAACTGACGCCGGACTGGCGGCCAAAGCGCAAGATTTGGATTTGCGCCGGGCGAAAGAAGCCCTCTCTTGCTTTCATCCTTAAGCGATGAGCCTCGGCATCACCATGAAAACCATCGCGGCGCAGGCCGGGGTGACGCAGGCGACGGTCTCGATGAGCCTGGCGAACAACCCGCGGATCCCGCCGGCGACGCGCGAGCGGATCCAGGCGATCGCGGCGCGGCTCGGGTATCGGCCGAATCCCTACGTCTCGACCCTGATGCGGATGCGACGGCAGGGAAAACCGCTGCGGAGCAAACCGGCGCTGGCGCTGGTGTGCGCGCAGCGGACGGCGCACGGCTGGCGGGACCATGCGTCCCCGACGATCCGGCAGATGCGGGAAGGGGCCTGCGAGCGGGCGACGCTGCGCGGGTACCGGGCGCAGGAGTTCTGGCTGCACCGGGACGGGATGTCGGCGGAGCGTTTTTCCGAAATGCTGCACGCGCGCGGGATCCAGGGCGTGCTGCTCAGTCCCTTGGCGGAGGGCGACCACTTGCCGGAACTGGCGTGGGCGCATTTCGCGGCGGTGAGCCTGACGGTGCCGCAGCCGGCGGTGACGGTGACGACGGTCTGCAACGACCACTATTTCTCGAGCCTGCAGATCTTGCGGGAATGCCATCGGCGCGGTTACCGGCGGCCGGGGCTAGTGCTGCGGCCGGCGCACCAGTTGCGTTTCCAGGGACGCTGGGAAGGCGGGTTTCTCGTCGCGGGCAAGATGCTCCCGGAGCTGAAACTGCGGCCGCCGTTCTACGCGGATGTGGCGGCGGCGCCGGCGGCGCTGCTGCAGTGGATGCGCAAGGAGAAGCCGGATGTGATCGTGACGCCGACGCTGGCGCCGGTGCGGCAGGCGCTGGCGGGGGCGGGGCTGCGGGTACCGGAGGACATCGGGGTGGCGCTGCTCTCGAGTCCGGAGCCCGGCGACGAAGGCACGGGGATTTTCCAGAACGGCCGGCTCGTCGGTGCGCTCGCCGTGGATACGTTGATCAGCATGGTGGAGCGGCACGAACGCGGGCTGCCGGCGCAGGCGACGACGGTGATGGTCGAGGGGCAGTGGAACGAAGGGCGCACGCTGCGTGCCGCCGCCGCCGGCGGCCGTTGAAAGCTGAAAGTTGAAGGTTGGAGGACCGGAAACGGGATCTTCGCGCGGCCGCCTCGGGGGATCGTTCTTTCAACCTTCAACTTTCAACTTTCAACGGCCCGGGCCTGGCCCGGGCCCGGGCTCAACGTCGGCGCTTCCAGCGGTCGAAGAGCACGGCGCCGAGGAGAATGCCGCCGCGGGCGACGTACTGCCAGAAGGGCTCGATGTTTTTCAGGTTCATCGCGTTTTGCACGATGCCCATGATGAGCACGCCGGCGACGACGTAGCTCATGCTGCCGACGCCGCCGGTGAGGGACACGCCGCCGAGCACGCAGGCGGAAATGACCTCGAGTTCGAAACCGAGCGACGTGCCCGGCTGGCCGCTGGTCATGCGGGAGGCGAGCACGACGCCGGCGAATGCCGCCATCGCGCCCTGGGCGGTGAAGATGAGGAGCTTCACCCGCGCGACGGAGATGCCGGCGAGGTGGGCGGCTTCGGGATTGCCGCCGACGGCGAGCGTGTCGCGGCCGAAGACGGTGCGGTTGAGGATGAGGCCGCCGAGGGCGAAGCAGGCGAGGGTGATCCAGACCGGCACGGGGAGGCCGAGGAACGCGGAATTGCCGAGGGCGAAAAAGCCCTCGGGCGCGATGCCGACGGCTTTGCCGTCGGACACGATATAGGCGAAGCCGCGGACGATCTGCATCGTGGCGAGGGTGGCGATGAGGGCGTTGATCTGGAGGCGGGCGACGACCCAGCCGTTGACGAGACCGACGGCGGTGCCGAAGCCGAGGGCGGCGGCGACGCCGGCCGCGATGCTGCCGGTTTGATTCATCACGACGGCGGCGACGACCCCGGCGGCGGCGACGACGGCGCCGACGGAGAGGTCGAAATCGCCGGCGGCGAGGCAGAACAGCATCGTGCTCGCGACCATGCCCGTCATCGAGACGGCGAGGGCGAGGCCCTGCAGGTTGCGCCACGACAGGAAGTTTTCCACGCCGAGCGAGCACGCGGCGAAGAGCAGCACGAGCACCACGAGCATGCCGGCGCGGTCGAGGAAGTCGGCGAAGCGGCGGGCCGGCGGGGAGGCGGGGGCGGAGGGGGACATCGGGATCAGCCGGCGACGGCGGCGGGAGCGGGCAAGGCGAGACGCAGCAGGGATTCCTCGGTGGCATCGGCCCGCGGCACGATCGCGGCGATCCGGCCTTCGCGCATGACGGCGATGCGGTCGGAGAGGCCGAGCACCTCGGGCAACTCGCTGGAGACGACGACCACGCAGACGCCGCTCCGGGCGAGGTCCTGCAAGATCGCGTAGATTTCGCTCTTGGCGCCGACGTCGATGCCGCGCGTGGGTTCGTCGCAGAGCAGCACGCGCACGGGCTCGGCGAGCCAGCGGCCGAGGACGACCTTCTGCTGGTTGCCGCCGGAGAGATGGCGGATCTGCTGGGCGGGCGACGGGGTGCGGATGCGGAGTTGGGCGATGCGCTCGGCGGCGTTGCGGCGTTCCCAGCTTTCGGCGACGAAGCCGGCGCGGGCGCGGCGGCGGCGGGCGCTGAGGTTGAGATTTTCGAGCACGGAGCGCACGGGGACGATGCCCTCTTTTTTCCGGTCCTCGGGGCAGAGGACGAGACCGGCGGCGATGGCGTCGCGCGGCGAAGCGATCGCGACCTCCTTGCCCGCGATCGCAACGCTGCCGCCGGTGCGCGGCGTCGCGCCGAAAATCAGCCGGAGCAATTCGCTGCGGCCGGCGCCGACGAGCCCGAAGCAGCCGAGGATCTCGCCGGCGGCGGCGGCGAAGGAGCAAGGTTCGGCGAGGCCGGGGCCGGCGAGGTCGCGCACCTTGAGACCGGGGCCGCGGAACGGCCGCGGCGCGTAGTTGTAGATGTCCGCGAGGGTGCGGCCGACCATGTGCCGGATGACGGCGGCGCGGTCGAGGTCGGCGAGGGCGGAGGTGACGACGTGGCGGCCGTCGCGCAGGATCGTGATCCGGTCGCAAAGGGCGAAGATTTCGTCCATCCGGTGCGAAACGTAGAGGATGGCGCAGCCCTGGTCGCGCAGCTCGCGGACGATGGCGAAGAGCCGTTGCACTTCGCGGTCGGAGAGGCTGCTGGTGGGCTCGTCGAAGGCGATGATGCGGGCGCCGCGGGTGAGGGCCTTGGCGATCTCGACCATCTGGCGCTGGGCGAGCGGGAGCCCGCCGAGGCGGGCGGCGGGATCGATGGCCTCGCCGACGCGTTCGAGTTGGCGGCGCGCGGCGGCCTGCAGTTCGGCGCGGCGGACGAAGCCGGCGCGCTGCGGGAGATGGCCGAGGAAGAGGTTCTCCGCGACGGACATTTCCGGCACGAGGTGCAGTTCCTGGTAGATGACCGCGATGCCGGCGGCGAGGGCCCCGGCCGTGCCGGCGGCCGGGGCGGGGCGGCCGGCGATTTCAATCCCGCCGGCGGTGGCACGCTGCGCGCCGCTGAGGATCTTCAGCAGCGTCGATTTGCCGGCGCCGTTTTCCCCCATGAGCGCGTGGATGGAGCCGGCGCGGACCTCGAACGAGACGTCGTCGAGGGCCTTGACCCCGGGGAACTCCATCGCGACGCCGCGGAAAGCGAGGGCGGAAGACATGGCGGAAAATCCGGCCCGGGCGGCGCAGGCCGCGCTCAGTCGCGCACGCCCTGCTCGCGGAGGACCTGGCGGAAATTCTCGCGCGTGATCAGCACGCCGACGGTGCGGGTGTCGAGGGGCGGCTCGACGCCGTCCTTGATCCACCGATACATCATTTCCGCGGTGCGGTAGCCGTGGGCCTTGGCGGAGAGCAGCATCGAGCCGTGGAACGAAGTCGGCTTCGCTTTTTCGAGTTCGGCGATGCAGTCGGTGCCGTTGATGCCGACGGCGACGGCGTTTTCCACGGGGATGCGGCGGCCTTCGAGGGCGCGCACGGCGCCGAGCACGCCGTTGTCGTTGTTGCCGCAGACCAGCCAGTATTTCACGCCGGGGTGGCGGGTGAGGAGGGTGGTGGCGGCCTCGAGGGCGCCGGGAATATCCGTCGTGCGCTGCGGCGCCTTGTGGATGCGGTCCGCGGGAATCCCGGCGGCGACGAGGGCCTCGATCGCGCCGTCGGTGCGTTCCTTGGCGGTCGCGAGTTCGTCGTAGGTCATGGCGAGGACAGCGGTCTCGGCGACAGGCCATTGGCGGCGTTTGAATTCGGCGGCGAGGGTTTCGCCGACGGCGGCGCCGATTTTGCGGGCGGAGATGCCGAGGTAGTGGACCTGGGCCATGGGTTGGCCGTCGGGGCCGATGAACTGGTCGTCGACGGCGAGCAGCTTGAGGCCGGCGGCTTTCGCTTTCGCGACGATGGCGGGGCCGAGGCGGGTATCGGGCGCGCAAACGACGAAGCCCTGCGCGCCGTTGGCGGCGAGATTGTCGATCGCGGCGAGGACTTTTTCGCCGTCGGGGGCGCCGTTTTTGATGAGCGTGAAACCGAGATCCTTGGCGGCTTGGTCGGCGAATTTCCACTCGAGCTGGAACCACGGTTCCTCGGGCTGCTTGACGAGGAAGCCGATGCGGACGGCGCCGGGTTTCGGGGCGGCGGCCGGAGCGGCGGTTTCGGTTTTGGGGCCGCAGCCGGCGGCGGCCAAGGCAAGCAGGGCGACGAGACTGAGGACGACGGCGCGGCGCGACGCGGGCAGGAACGGGGAAATCATGGGGCGGGGCGGAAAGTGTTCCGAAGGAGCGCGGGGCCGGCCGGAGTGGCAACTGCGAAAACCGCGCGCGGTCCGTGCCGGCTTTGCCGCTTGCGCGGGGCGGGCGCATCCGTTCGCTGGGCCGCCATGGCCGCCCCTGCCGATCCCCTGGTCCAGGCGCCGCCGCCTCCGGAGGAGCGCGGCATACTCTCGCCGTGGGCGTTGATCCGGCGCCGGTTCCGGCGGCACCGGCTGGCGATGGCGTCGCTGTACGTGTTGGCGGTGCTTTATGGCTTGGCGGCGGGGGCCGAGTTCTTTGCGCCGCAGACGCCGCATTGGCGGGATCTGACGCATGCCTACTGCCCGCCGCAGCTGCCGCGGTTCACCTGGAAAGACGGACTGCACGTGTTGGCGCTGCGGGTGGAGGTCGATCCGTTGACGTTCAAGCGCAACTACCGCGAGGACCCGGCGCGGCCGCTGGCGCTCGGCTTTTTCGTACGGGGCGAACCGTACCGGCTGTGGGGGCTGGTGCCGGCGGACCGGCATTTCTTCGGGTTGCGGGTGCCGGGGGGGGGCGGGGAGCCCAAGGCTACGTTCTATTTCCTCGGGGCCGACGAATACGGCCGGGATCTGTTCAGCCGGCTGGTCTACGGGGCGCGCATCAGCCTCTCGATCGGGCTCGCGGCCATCGGCGTGACCTTCGTCCTCGGCGTCGCGATCGGCGGCATCTCGGGTTACTGCGGGGGAAAAACGGATACGGCGCTGCAGCGCTTGATCGAAATCGTGAACGCGTTTCCGCAGATCCCGCTGTGGCTGGCGTTCGGGGCGGTGCTGCCGGCGGATTGGCCGCCGTTGGCGACGTATTTCGCGATCACGCTCGTGCTGAGCCTGCTGGGCTGGACGGGGCTCGCGCGGGTGGTGCGCGGCAAGATCCTGGCGTTGCGCGAAGAGGATTACGCGGTGGCGGCGCGGCTGCTCGGGGCGAGCCCGACGCGCGTGCTGTTCCGCCACCTGTTGCCGGGCTTCTCGAGCCACATCATCGTCGTGCTGACGATGAGCGTGCCGGCGATGATTCTCGGGGAGACGTCGCTGTCGTTTCTCGGACTCGGGCTGCGCAACCCGATCGTGAGCTGGGGCGTGATGCTGCAGGACTGCCTCAGCATCCAGACAGTGGCGCATTTTCCGTGGCTGCTGATGCCCGTGATCCTCGTGGTCATCACGGTCCTGAGCTTCAATTTTTTGGGTGACGGCCTGCGGGATGCGGCCGATCCTCATTCTACCCCATGAATCTCCCGCCCGAGGCGCCCCTCCTCGATGTCCGCAATCTCCGCGTCGCCTTCGACACCCCGGAAGGCACCGTCGGGGCGGTGCAGAATGTTTCGTTCACGATCGAACGCGGGCGGACGCTGGCGCTGGTGGGCGAATCCGGCAGCGGCAAGAGTGTGACGGCGTATTCGCTGCTGCGGCTGATCCAGCCGCCGGGGCGGATGGTGTCGGGGCGGATTCTGCTGCGGTCGCGGCGGATCGGCGAGATCGACGTCGCGCACCTCGACGAGAAATCCGGCCTGTTGTTCGCAGTGCGGGGCGGGGTGATGAGCATGATCTTTCAGGAACCGATGACGGCGCTGTCGCCGGTGCACACGGTCGGCAGCCAGATCGACGAAGCGATTCTGACCCACCGGGACGTGAGTCCGGCGGCGGCGAAGCGGCAGACGCTGGAGATGCTGGGGAAGGTCGGGCTGGCGGACGCGGAGGCCTGCTACCGGCGGTACCCGCACGAGCTTTCCGGCGGTCTGCGGCAGCGCATCGTGATCGCGATGGCGCTGGTGTGCCGGCCGGAGTTGCTGATCGCGGACGAGCCGACGACGGCGCTCGACGTGACGATCCAGGCGCAGATTCTGGGGCTGATCCGGAAATTGCAGCGGGAGATCGGCTGCGCGGTGCTGCTGATCACGCACGATTTCGGCGTCGTGGCGCAGATGGCGGACGACGTGGCGGTGATGCAGCACGGCGAGATCGTGGAGCGCGGGCCGGTGCGGAGCGTGCTGAAACAACCGCAGCATGCCTGCACGCGGATGCTGCTCGAGGCGTTGCCGAGCCGGCGCGCGGCGCGGCTGGCGGCGCAGGCGGCGCCGGGGAGCTGAGGCGGCGATGGCGGCGACCGACCAAGAAAGCGCGGAGGTTGCGCCGCGCCGGCCGTTGCTCGAGGTGCGCGGTCTCTCGAAGCATTTTCCCGTGGCGCGGGCGGGTTTTCGCCGCGGCCCGGCGGAGGTGCTGAAGGCGGTGGACGACGTGAGTTTCGAGCTGGCGCCCGGCGAATCGCTCGGGCTGGTGGGCGAGAGCGGTTGCGGCAAGACGACGACGGCGCGCTGCATTTTGCGCGCGATCGATCCGACGGCAGGCGAGGTCCGTTTCCGCATGCCGGACGGCCGGGTGCTGGATTTGGTGCAATTGGATGCGCGCGAGCTCAAGCCGGTGCGGCAGCACGCGCAGATGGTGTTTCAGGATCCGTATTCGTCTTTGAATCCGCGCATGACGGTGCGGGACCTGGTGGGCGAGCCGCTGGTGATCCACGGCCGGGCGCGCGGGGCGGAACTCGATGATCGGGTCGCGGACGTGTTGCAGCGCGTGGGGCTACGGCCCGAGCACCGGGACCGTTACCCGCATGCCTTTTCGGGCGGGCAGCGGCAACGGATCGGCATCGCCCGCGCGCTGATATTGCGACCGGCGCTGCTGGTCTGCGACGAGGCGACGTCGGCGCTCGATGTTTCGGTGCAGGCGCAGGTGCTGGACCTGTTGAAGGATTTGCAGCGCGATTTCGGGCTCACCTACCTTTTCGTGGCGCACAACCTCGAGGTCGTGCGCGGCTTCTGCGACCGCGTGGCGGTGATGCGGCGGGGGCGGGTGGTGGAGGTGGCGCGGACGGCCGAGATCTTTGCGGCGCCGCAGCACCCCTACACCCGGATTTTGCTGTCGGCGGTGCCGTCGCCGGATCCCGATGTGCCGATGAATTTCGAGGTCGCGGACGAATTGGCGCGGCTCGATGCGGAATCGCCGCGGTGAGGCGCGGCCGCGGGGCGCGGCGGGCAAATCCCGGAATTTACGGTTGCCGCGGGGCGCCGGCCCGGGCCAAGTCCCGGTTCTCCACCATGCTCGTCCATACCGTTTACTTCTGGCTGAAACCCGAACTGACCGCGGCGCAGCGCGCCGATTTCCGCAAGGGCGTCGAATCGCTCGGCGGGATCAAAGCGGTCGACCAGCTGCTGGTCGGCACGCCGGCGAAGACCGTGAAGCGGCCGATCATCGACGATTCGTATTCGTTCGCGCTGACTGTGATCGTGAAGGACATCGCGGCGCACGATGCCTACCAGATCGACCCGATCCATTTGGCGTTCGTCGACGGCTTCAAAACCTATTGGTCGAAGGTGCAGATTTACGACGCCGATTGAGTAATCGGAGGCGCCGGCGCCGAAACCCCGGCGCCGCTGCGATTTGCCCCTAGGCAAGGTTCCCCCCTCGGGCGAACGTCGGTTCTAGGGGATTCACCTAAAGCAAAAGTGCGGGGCGTCGGCCCGTGCGGCGGGTGCCGCCGGCTCCCGTTTGGGGGCCGCGCTTTCCGCAAGACCCTAGGCCTTGCAGGGTTCGATCCGATTCAGAACGGGAGCTTGGGGGCCGGAAAATAGGCATCTTTGACAAGAAGTACCTATTCATGAAATGGGGTTAAATGCCGTATGGTGGGGAATGGAAGCAACCCAACCCGCCGAAGCGGAAAAGACCGGAGTACTTATCGTCGAGGATCAGACCGCCATCCGGCAGATGCTCGCCACGTTTATCCGGGCCATGCCCGGGTTCACTGTCATCGGAGAAGCCGGCAATGTGCAGGACGCGCTCGACCTCGCGCACAAGCACCGGCCCAAGGTCGTCGTGCTCGATTGGATGCTGCTCGGGGGCATGGGTCTGGATTTCCTGCGGCAGGTGCGCCTCACGCCCAGCCCGGCCGTCTTGGTCTTTTCCGCCAACACGACCGAACTCGCCGTGCGCGAAGCGCTTTCGGCGGGGGCCCGCGGCTACATCGAGAAAACCGCCAGTTTCGCCGAATTCACGCAGGCGCTCAACGCCGTCGCCGGCGGCCAGACGTTCCTCGGGCCCGCGGTCGCCCGGGCCGTGCAGCGCATCGTCAGCCAACCGGACCGGCTCGAAAGCAACATGGAGCTTTCGGCGCGCGAACGCGACGTCCTGCGTTTCCTCGCGGAAGGCATGTCCTCCAAGGAAATCGCCGACGTGCTCGGCCTCAGCATCCGCACGGTCGAAAACCACCGCGCCAACATCACGCGCCGCACGGGCCTGCGCTCCGTGGCCCAGCTGACTTTGCATGCCGTCCGTCTCGGCCTCATCCAACCGCCGGACCGCCCGCTCGAAAATTCATGAACGATCGCAGCCGCATCCTTGTCATCGACGACGATATCAGCGTCCGGCTCCGGCTGGCCGAGTTGCTCACGGCCAACGGCGACTTCAGCGTCGAGGAAGCCGACAACGGCACCGACGGGCTGCGGCTGGTGACCGAGTTTGCGCCGGACCTGGTGCTGCTCGACCTGATGATGCCGGGCCTGACCGGGCTCGAAGTCTGCACGCAGGTGCGGCAGAATCCGCGGTCGCGCGAGGTGCCGATCATCGTGCTGTCGGCGGCGGACGAATCCGACGCCATGATCGCCGCGCTGGATGCGGGGGCGGACGACTACCTGCGGAAGCCGTTTTCCTCCGCCGAACTCCGCGCGAAGGTGCGGACGATCACGCGGCTCAACCGCTTCCGCGGCCTGGCCGGCGAACGCGACCGTTTCCGCTGGCTGCTCGATCACTCGCTGGAACCGCTCGTGATTGTCGACGGCGACGGCCTCCTGGTGCGGGCCAATGCGCGCGCGCAAGAAGTCTTCGGCCTGCCGGCGGAGCCTGCGGGGCAGGACCGGATCGAGTTGGCGACCGTGGTGTCGCAGCACTTCCGCGCCGATCCGCCGGACGCGTGGGCGGCCTGGCGGGAAGGCCGCCTGCCCGCGGGGACGGCGTTCGCGATCTATCAGCCGGAGACGCCGCAGGTGGCGCCGCGGTGGTTCGAAGTCGAGCGGCAGGCCCTCGACGGCACGTCCGCGCAGACCCTGTTGAAGTTCACCAACCGCTCGGGCCTGGTGCGCCGCGAGCTCGAGACCTTTACGTTCCAAAGCCTGATCTCGCACAAGATCCGCACGCCGCTCAACGGCCTCGGCCCGATCCTTTCTTTCCTTGAAGAATGCGGTTCCTTCGAGGGAGATCCCGATGTGAGCGAAATGCTTCGCCTGGCGCGGAAGAGTGCCGAACGCCTGGAGGAGACCTTGCTCTCCATCTTGCGGCACCATGAAGCGGTTTTCCAACCGGACCGCGGCGCCGCGCCGGCGGCCCTGCAATCGCTGGCCGAAGTCGCGCAGTCCGCGGCGCAGGCGGCGGGCTTGGCGGCGAACCTGACCTGGGCCGGACCGCGTTGCTCGGTCGCCCATGCCGCGGTGCTCGAGGTTGTGTTTCACGAATTGCTCGGCAACTACGCCAAATTCAGCGAGGCCCCGCGGCACGGGCTGAACGTCGACGTCCGGCCCGCCGCCGACGGCAGCGGGGAGATCCGTCTCTTCGCCCCGGGCGTCGGCTTGCCGCCGGATGTCGTGGCGCAACTCGGCCGGCCGTTCTGGCAACTCGAAGGCCGCTTCAGCGGCGAAGTTCCCGGCATGGGCCTCGGTCTGGCGACCGCGCGCATGCTGCTCCGGAATGTCGGCGGCGATCTCACCTTTGCGAATCGCGCCGCGCCTGCCGGACTCGTGAGCACGGTCTTCCTTCCCGCCGGTTCCCTCCAAGTCGATCTGGTCCATGCCAACTGAATCTGCGCTGCCACCGGCTGAAATCGCGGCCCCGGTCGGCGTCGACCTGCTGCCGCTCGCGGTCCTGGTCTCGGATGCGACGGGCAATTGGACCGCGCAAAATCCCGCCGCCTGCGCGCTCTTGGCCGGCGGGGCGGGACCGCTCGCGGGGCGCGCCCTGTTGCGCACCGTGGTTCCGGCCGACCGGGCCGGCTTGCTGGCGGCGTGGCGCGAGTGGCGCGCCGGCGCGGCGGAGCGGGTCCGCTGCGAGTTCCGCATCCGTCGGCCCGACGGCACCGAACCTTGGCACGCGGCCGACCTGCGGAAATTGCCCGGCGGCAATTCCGGCGGCATCGCCGTCGTCACCGACATCGCGCCGCAGAAGGCCCGCGAGGCCGAGTTGCAGGCGACGTTGGCCGCGACCGTCGCGGAAATGAAGGCGCGCAGCGATTTTCTCGCGGGGCTCAGCCACGATCTGCGTTCGCCGCTGAATGCCGTCATCGGCCTGACCGAGTCTTTGGTCGAGACCGGCGCGCCCTTCGATCCGGTGCGCACGGACAAATATCTGAAGCTGGTGAACGCGAGCGGCCGGCAATTGCTCGGCCAGCTCAACGAGGTCATCGACGTGGTCCGGCTCGATGCCGGCCGCACGGTGCCCAACCGTTCCGCGGTCGACGTCGGGGCGGCGGTCCGCGCCCTCGGCGAATCCGCGCGCAAGGAAGGCACGGCCAAAGGCGTGGAGGTCGCCATCGACCGGCCCGCGGCGCCGCTCGTGATCGCGACGGACGAACGCCTGCTGTGGCAGGTCCTGCAGATCCTGCTGCACAATGCGGTCAAGTTTACCGCGAAGCCGGGCCGGGTGTCCCTGTCGGCCGTCGCCGGTCCCGGCGGCTGGGCCCGCTTGGAAGTGCGCGACACCGGGGCCGGCATGCCGCCGGAAAAGACGGCGCGGATCTTTGCGCGCCACGAGCCGGCGACCGGCGCCCCGGGCAAGCGGACCGGTCCCGGTCTGGGGCTCACGTTGGTCGGCCGGATCGTGCCGCTGCTGGGCGGACGTATCGCCGTGGCCAGTACGCCAGGGGCCGGGACGGTGTTCACGCTCGAGCTGCCCCCGGCCTGAACCATTTTCCATGAAACCGAAAATCCTCATCGTCGACGACGAGCCGCTCAACCAGGCCACCCTCGAGGGTTTTCTCGGGGGCGACGGCTACGAGCTGTTCTTTGCCGGCAACGGCCTCGAGGCCTGCGCCCAGGCCAAGGTCGTGCAGCCCGACCTGATTCTGCTCGATGTGATGATGCCGGAGATCGACGGCTTCGACGTGTGCCGCCGGATCCGGAGCGACCCGGTGATCGGCCGCATCCCGATCATCATGATCACGGCGCTGGACGACGACCGGTCGCGGCTCGAGGGGCTGCGGGCCGGGGCGGACGATTTTCTGACCAAGCCCTGCCGCCGCGAGGAACTGCGGGCGCGGGTGCGGACGGTGGCGTCGCTGAACCGTTTCCGCGAGATCGCGGAGCAGCGCGCGCGCTTCGAACTGCTGCACCGGCTTTCCCCGTCGCCGATTCTGCTCGTGCAGGCGGACGGCACCGTGCTGACCGCGAATCCCGCGGCGGAAACGCTCCTCGGCGAGGGCGCCGAGTCGCCCTTGGCCGGCGGCAATCTCTTCGGCCGGTTCGGCGGCGAAGCCGAGACCGCGCTGCGTCGTCTGGTGACGGCGGCGCATGCCGGCACGCCCGAGGCCGGCCGCGAGTTGCGCCGGACGGCCGGCGAGGTGCGCCAGGTGCTGCAGGTGCGCGCCAGTGCGGTGCCCGAAGGCAGCGACCGGCTCGTGCTGCTCGTGCTGGGCGACGTGACGGCGGAAGTCGCCGCGCGCGAGGCGCTGGAAAAGATGAACACGGAACTCGACGGCATGGTGCGTGCGCGTACCCGCCAACTCGAGGACGCGAACAGCCTGCTGATGTCGTACGCGAATTTCGTTTCCCACGACCTGCGTTCCCCGCTGACCGTGATGAAGGGCTACCTTTCCATGATCCAGGAAGGGCTCGTGCCGCTGGCGGATTCCGCGTCGCTGGTGGAGCAGGCCTACAACGCCACGCTGATCATGCAGGAACTCGTGCAGAACATCCTGCAATTGGCGCAGGACGAGCACGACGGGGCCAACGCGCAGACGATCAAGATCGTGGAGCCGACGCCGATCGTGTCGCGGCTTTACCGGCACCTGCACTCGATGTTCCCGCACCCGGCGCGGCGCTTCGAATGCGCCAACCTGCCGGTCGTGGGCGTGAGCCCGTTCGTGCTCGAGCGCGTGTTCTACAATCTCATCGGCAACGCCATCAAGTACTCCGACCAACGAGAACAGCCGCGGGTCGAGATCGGCTGCCTGGCGGACCCGGCCGGGCCGGTGCTCTTCGTCCGCGACAACGGCGTCGGCTTCGATTCCCGCCAGGCCGACAAACTTTTCCGCGAGTTCTCGCGGCTCGACACCGCGGGCAACGCCGACGGTTTCGGGCTCGGACTTTCGCTCGTGGCCCGCCTGGTCAAGGGCCACGGCGGCCGGATGTGGGCGGAGGGCGTCGTCGGGGAAGGCGCGACCTTCTTTGTGCAGTTTCCGCCGCCCGGGCCCATGCCCGATTTCGGCGCCACCGGCATGGTGGAGACGAAGGCCTGAGATCCCCGATGCCGATCAAGCATCCATGGCGGGTGATCGTGCTCGTGGCGGCCGCCGCGGCGTTCAACAGCATCCGCGTCGAGTTGCCGGGCGATACCCACTTTTTGCTCGGCGTGCTGGTGTACATGCCGCTGGTGCTGACGTTGCCGACCCATTGGGGCGTCCTGGCGGCCGGCGCGGCGCTGGCCGTGACGGTGCACCGCTTCGGCCAGCCGTTCGCGCTGCTGCTCGGGATGGCGGAGGCGCTCTGGCTGGGCATCGGGCTGCGGCGGACCGGACGGTCGGCCGTGCTGCTGGACGCGTTGTTTTGGCTGCTGGTCGGCGTGCCGCTGGTGTTCGCCTTCTGCCTGGGCACGGCGGATCAGCCGGCGGTGATCGCGGGGTTGTCGGCGGCGAACTACGTGCTCAACCACACGATCGCGGTTTCGTTGGCCGCCTTGGTGCTGCGGCATTCGGATCTGGGCGGCTGGCTGGTCGGGCGCGTGAGCCGGCGGGCGCGGATGCGGGAGGTCGTTTTCCATCTGGTCATCGTGCTGTCGCTGGTGCCGCTCGTGCTGCTCGCGCTCGGGACCAGCGCGCTGTTGCGGGGTTATTACCGGCAGGAAAACCAGCAGGTGCTGACGCAGACGGCCCGGCGGGTCGCCCAGCAGATGGATATCTTCTTCGAAAATCACGAGGCGGTGCTGCGTTCGATGGCCGGGCAATTGAACCGGGGCGGGGTCGATGCCCAGGCGCTGCTTGAGGAAACCCAGCGGGCACACCCGGAGTTCATCACTATGTTGCTGACGGATGCCGCCGGTACGATCCGGCAGGCGAGTCCGGCGCGGATGCTGGATACGGTGCGGGCCACCTCGGTGGCGGATCGCGATTATTTTGTCCACGCCCGGGACCGGCGGGATTCCTACATTTCGCCGGTTTTTCGCGGACGGGGATTCGGCCGCGATACGATCGTCGCCATCAGCGCGCCGTTCTTCGACGCCGCCGGCCAATTCGCCGGCGTGGTCGAAGGCTCTCTCGAAGTGGAACGGTTCGCCCAGCAGATCATCGGCTTGGACCGGCACAGCGGGGTCGATCTCATTCTTTGCGACCGGACCGGCCGCGTGATCCGGGCGGATGCGGCGACCGGCGCGGTTTCGCTCGGCCGGATCAGCGATCTGCCGCACGGAGCGATCTGGCAGAATCCGGAGAACGGCGTGGAATTCGACCTGGACGCCGGGCGGGGCAAATCGCGCTACGTGGTGTTCGGCGCGCGGTCGCCCGGCAACGGCGTCGTGGTCTTCGCGCAGCGGCTTGCCCTCGCGGGCCTGCAAGGGGCGGCGCCGATTTTCGTCTATTTCGCGTTCCTCGCGGCGGGCATTTGTCTCACGGCCTTCTGGGTTTCCCACCTGGCCCGCCGGCGGATGGCGAAGCCGTTGGAGGAATTTGCGCGCAACGCGAGCCGGCAGGCCGCGATGCGCACCGTCGAGCCGATCCCCGACCAGTCGGCGGACGCGACGGTCGAGATCGCGATGGTGTTTTCCGCGTTCAACCAGCTGGCGATCCAGCTGCAGGGCACCTACGCGATGCTGCGGCAGCAGAACCGCGAACTGGATGCGCGGGTGGCGGATCGCACCCGGGAACTCGAGCAGGCGCGGCAGCATGCCGAGGCCGCGAGCCGCTCGAAGAGCGATTTTCTCGCGATCACGAGCCACGAGATCCGCACTCCGCTGAACGCCATCATCAGTCTCTCCGAAGCCGTGGCGGAGAAGGCGAGCGATCCGCAGTCCGTGGACCAACTCCGCCTGATCCGCAATTCGGGGAACCGCCTGCTCAACGTGGTGAACGATCTGCTCGATCTTTCGCGGGCCGAAGCCGGCCGCCTCGAGCTGCACGCGGCGCCGTTCGAGCTGGGCGGGTTGGTGCGCGAAGTCGGGGCGCTCTTCCAGCTCCGGGCCCGCGATCTCGGGGTCGGTCTGCGGCTGGAGGTCGAACCGGCGCTGCCGCTTTGGCTGCGGGCGGACGGACCTAGGCTCCAGCAGGTCCTGATCAACCTGATGGGCAACGCGCTGAAATTCACCAAGACCGGCGAAGTCGTGCTGCACGTGGCCGCCGGGGTGGCGACGGCGGGCCGGCTGCGGTTGCGCTTTGCGGTGATCGACACGGGTCCCGGCATTTCCTCCGACGAACAGGCGCGCCTCTTCCAACCTTATGTGCAGTTGCCCGGCGCGGCGGCGAGTTCGGTGCCGGGCACCGGGCTCGGGCTGTCGATTTCCCGCCGCTTGGTGACACTGTTCGGCGGCGAACTCGGCGTGCGCAGCGAAGTGGGCCGCGGTTCGGAGTTTTTCTTTACCTTCGAGGCGGAGCTGACCGAGGCCCCGGCGCCGGCCGAAGCCGCTCCGGCGGCGGCGCCGGTGCAGGCGTTGCGCGTCCTCGCGGTCGACGACAACGAGGCCAACCAGGAAGTGCTGCGCGTGCTGCTCGAAGCGCAGTGCGGGCGGCTGGAGATCGTGGGGTCGGCGGCGGCGGCGCTGGAGTGGGCGCAGCGGGAGACGTTCGATCTCGCCCTGATCGATCTGGAGATGCCGGAGACGGACGGATTCACCGTGGCGCGTGCGATGCGGGCGCCCGGCTCGAAGGCACGGGGCTGCCGGCTCGTCGCGATCTCCGCGCATGCCGAGGACGAAATGTGGGCCCGGTGCGCCGAGGCCGGTTTCGACGGCTACCTCGCCAAGCCCATCGACCGGAAGCGGCTCGCCGACGTGCTGCAAAACCGCGCGGCGCCGTCCCGCTGAGCCCGCCGGCAAACCCAATTCTCAACCCCCTGAAATCCTATGTATGGCATGGTCAATCGTTCGGTCGAAGACATGGTTAAGTCAGCCCATGGCGAAGCCATGTGGCTCGAAATCAAACGCCGCGCCGGCGTCACGGAAGATATCTTCATCAGCAACGCCGGCTATCCGGACGAGATCACCTACAAGCTCGTCGGCGCGGCGAGCGAGGTGATGCAGATCCCCGCGGACAAGATTTTGCACGCCTTCGGCGAGCACTGGGTACTCAACACCGCCCGCAAGGGTTACGGGCCGATGATGGCGATGGGTGGGGCGAACCTGCCGCAGTTTCTCGAAAACCTGCCGGCGTTCCACGACCGTGTCGCCCTCCTGTATCCGAACCTGATCCCGCCGCGCTTCGCGGTCAGCGACCGCGCGGAGCGGTCGTTGCGGCTGCACTACTACACGGAGCGGCCGGGCCTGACGCCGTTTGTCGAGGGCCTGATCCACGGGTTGGGCAAGATGTTCGAGACGGCGGTGCAGGTGACGTTGCAGGAAAACCGCGGGACGGGCCACGATCACGACGTGTTTCTGGTCGCATGGTAAATTCCGATCCAGATCCGCTGCCGCTCTCCGCCGGGGAGCTCGATGCGCTGTTCCCGTTTCACCTCGGGATCGGCCCGGACGGGGTGTTGACGCGCGTGGGCCGCAGCCTGCGGCGGTTGTCGGACTGTGCCGCTGCCGGCCAGCCGCTGGCCGCGCACTTCGAGCCGGTCCGGCCGGCCGAGCCTTTCGATCCGGCCCGGCTCCGCGCGACCGCGGGCCGGCTCACGACGATCCGGGAAAAGCAACGCGGCACGATTCTGCGCGGGCAATTCCAGCTTGTCGGCGGCGAGTTGCTGTTCGTCGGTTCGCCTTGGCTGACGAATGTCGACGACCTGCGCAGCGTCGGGCTGACGATGACGGATTTTGCGGTCCAGGATCCGACGCTCGATCTCGTGCAGTTGCTCCAGTTGCAGAACCTGGCCGTGGAGGATCTGCACCGGATGAACGACCGGCTTGTCGTGCAGAGCAACCAGCTCGCGGAGAAGGAGGCCCAGGAGCGCAAGCTCTCGCTGGTGGCGGCCCGGACGGACAACGCCGTCGTGATCACCGATGCGGAACGGCGCATCGAATGGGTCAACGAGGCCTTCACCCGCATCACGGGTTACACGCTGGAGGAAGCGGTCGGCCGCAAGCCCGGCGCTTTCCTGCAGGGCGAGGAAACGGATCCGGCGACGGTGCGAATGATGCGCGAGTATCTCGAGCGGGGCGAAAGCTTCCGGGTCGAGGTCGCGAATCACCGGCGGACGGGCGAGCCCTATTGGATCGAGCTCGAGGTGCAGCCGATCCGCGAACCCGGCGGCCGGCTGACGCATTTCATGGCGATCGAGATCGACGTCACGGCCCGGCGTCGCGCGGGCGAAAACCTGCGCACCCAGGTCGGCGCGGCGCAGGTGCTGGCGGGCCAGATCGAAGCCGGCGAGGCGCTCGCCCGGGTGGTCGACGTGATCGGGCGCGAAATGAATTGGGCGGCGGCCCTGCTGTGGACGGCGGAAGGCGCGGACGTGCTGCGGCTGGCGGCGAGCCGCGCCGAGGAGCGTCCCGGCGCCGCCGGTTTCTGCCGCGAGATGGCGGAGTTGCGGCTGGCGCGCGGCGAGGACCTGCCGGCGCGGGTCTGGGCGGAGGCTCAGCTCCTGCCGGTGTCCGACTTGGCGGAGCACGCGGATTTCCGCCGCGGGCCCGCCGCGATCCGGGCCGGTTTGCGCAGCGCGGTGGTGCTGCCTGTGCAGGAAAACGGCCGCGTCGTGGCCGTGATCGAACTCTTTTCGCGCTGGAGCGGCGTGCCCGACGAGGCGCGGCTCGATGCGCTCGCCACGGTCACCAGCCAGTTGCAGCAGTTCCTCGAACGCGTGCAGGCCCGCACCGCGCTGCGGCAGCGCACCGAGGAGCTGACGCGGGTCAATTCCCGGCTGGGCGAGGCCATGCGCATGAAGGATTCGTTTCTCGCGAGCATGAGCCACGAGCTGCGGACGCCGTTGACGGGAATTCTGGGACTTTCGGAAACGCTGATCGACCAGACCTACGGACCGGTGAACGAGAAGCAGCTGAAGTACCTGCGCATCGTGGAGTCCAGCGGCCGGCGGCTGCTATCGCTGATCAACGATCTCCTCGATCTGGCGAAAATCGACAGCGGCCAGGACAAAATCGAAAAGTCCGAGTGCCTGCTCGACGACGTCGGCGATGCCGCGGTGCGGCTGGTCAGGTTCACGTCGAACCAGCGGCGCCAGGAGTTCGACTACCGCAACGAGGTCCGCGGCCTGATGGTCAATCTGGACCGCCGCCGCATCGGGCAGGCGCTGGTGAACCTGCTCAACAACGCCTCCAAGTTCACGCCCGAAGGCGGCGCGCTGGGCCTGCGGATTTTCCGCCGCGAGTCGGAATTGGTTTTCGAGATTTGGGATCGCGGCATCGGGATCGCGGCGCCGGATCAGGCGCGGCTCTTCCAGCCGTTCGTGCAATTGGACGGCCGGCTGGCGCGCCAGTACGAGGGCACCGGTCTCGGGCTCGCGTTGGTGAAGCAGATCGTGACCTTGCACGGCGGCCGGGTCGACGTCGTGAGCGCTCCCGGCGCCGGCTCGACGTTTTCGATCGTGCTGCCCTTGGTCGGCCGGGAGGACGCGGCGCCGGCCGGAATCCCGGGGCGGGCGATCCGCGTGCTGTTGGCCGAGGACAATCCGACCAACGTGATCGCGATCCGCGACTACCTCGAGCAAAAGGGCTGCGAGGTGACGGTGGCGGAAAACGGGATCGCGGCGGTGGATCAGGCCGTGGCTTTGGCGCCGGATGTGATTTTGATGGATGTGCAGATGCCGGAAATGGACGGCCTCGAGGCCACGCGCCGGATCCGGGCCCTGCCGGATGCGGCTTTGGCGGCCACGCCGATCGTGGCGGTCACGGCGCTGACGATGGACGGCGACCGGGAGCTCTGCCTGCGCGCCGGCGCCAACGAGTACCTGGCGAAACCCGTTTCACTGAAGACCCTATGGAGCACGGTGCAGGCGCTGGCGGCCGAACGGCCGGTGCCGGCCGCGGGATCGTTTGCGCCGTTCGCGCCGAAGGGGGCCGCCGGGCAATTGAGTAGAACCGCTCCCGCGACAAGCTAGTGGTCCGCATTACACTGGTCCCATGCAGATCGCGCGCGCTTCGGCCATCTCGAGCTACATTGCCGGAGCGGCCCAGCCGTTCCGGGCCCGGGACGAAGCGTCGACGGTCGCCTTTATCGATCCCGCGAAATGTCCGCCGGCGGGGCGGCGGGAACTCCGGAGCTTCATGGAGCGGCTGAACGATGCCGCCGTGCTCGGGGCCACCCCGCGGGGACAAAAGGCGGCGGGGAATGAATCTTGAAACGTGATTCGGACTTCGGGCGGGACCATGCCGCCCCGGCCGGGCGCGCGGCGCCTTACTTGACCACGAACGGCGCGAAGTAAGCGTCCTGCATCGGCGGATACCGGCCGATCAGACGCACGCCGGTATCTTCCTGCTCCTCGCTCTGGACGTGGCCGACGGCGTGCAGGCGCGCGATCACGTCGTAGCGGCCGTGCGGGACGAACAGTTCGGTGGCCGCGTGGGCCTCGGCGATCAGCTCGAGGCAACGGACTTCCAGTTCGTCTAGGCCCTGTTTGGTCAGGGCGCTGACGAAGATCGCATCCGCGACGAGTCGGCGAGCCCGGCTGATCATCTCGGGGGTGGCGGCGTCGACCTTGTTGAAGACGGTGATCATCGTGCGGTCGCTGGCGCCGAGTTCGTCCAAAACGGAGAGAGTGGTGGCGTGGTGTTCCTCGAAGTTTGCGTTCGTGACGTCGAGCACGTGGACCAGAAAATCGGCGACGATCACTTCCTCGAGCGTGGCCTTGAAGGCCTCGACGAGACCGTGGGGCAGGCGGCGAATGAAGCCGACGGTGTCGGTCACGAGCACCTTCTGGTTGCCGCGCAGCACGAGCTGGCGGGTCGTCGGATCGAGGGTGGCGAAAAGTTTGTCGGCCGCGAGGACGCGCGCGCCGGTGAGGGTGTTGAGCAGCGTGGATTTGCCGGCGTTGGTGTAGCCGACGATGGCGGCGGTCGGCACGGGCACGCGCTGGCGTTTGCGGCGCTGGACATCGCGTTGCTGCACGACCTGGGCGAGTTCCTGTTTCAGGTGCGCGATGCGGTCGCGCACGATGCGGCGATCCTGTTCGAGCTGGGTCTCGCCTTCGCCGCCCATCGAGCCCTTGCCGCGCTGGCGGGAGAGGTGGGTCCAGGCGCGGGTGAGGCGCGGGAGCGAATACTCCATGCGCGCGAGGGCGACCTGCAAAATGGCTTCGCGGGTGTGCGCGCGGTCGGCGAAAATTTCGAGGATGACTTCCTGGCGGTCGATGACGGCGAGGCCGGAGAGTTCCTCCCAGTTGCGCTGCTGGGCCGGCGAGAGGGCTTCGTCGAAGACGATGACATCGGCGCCGTCGGCTTTCGCGAGGGCGACGATCTCCTCCGCCTTGCCGCTGCCGAGCAGGTAGGCGGGCGTGGGCCGGCGCAAATTGACCAGTTCGGACGTAGTGACCTCGATGCGGAGGTTCTCGACGAGTTCCTTCAGTTCCAAGAGCAGCTCCGCGGCTTCGCCCGTCTTCATCTCCGGGGTTTGCACGCCCACAAGGAAGGCGCGATCGAGTTTGGCGGGCTTGTCGGTAAGGAAATCGGCCATGCGTGGTGTTGGACGCAGGCAATCGGGCCCCGGGCAGGAGTCAAACGACGAGGGCCGGCGCCGCGGCCGGGGCCGGTCCGGCGGGAAGCAGGACGGTGAAACGCGCGCCGCCGCCGGGGGCGTCGTCGACCGCGACGGTGCCGCCGTGCGCCTCGACGATGGCTTTGACCATGCTCAGGCCGAGACCGAGGCCGCGCTGCGAGCGGCTGCTGTCGCCGCGGTAGAGCCGGCGGAAAATCGCGGTGCGCTCGGCGGCGGGCACGCCCGGGCCGTTGTCGCCCACGACGATCGCGGCCTGCGGGCCGGCCGCGCGGACGGCGAGGGTGACGCGGCCGCCGGGCGGGGTGTATTTCAGGGCGTTATCGACGAGGTTGTTGACGACTTGGCCGAGGCGGACGGCGTCGGCGTGGCACGGGACTTCCGCGGGCTGGTCGAGGGCGACGACGATGCGTTTCTCCTCGGCGACCTCGCGGTAGAGATCGGCGGCGCGCTCGGTCAGTGTGCGCAGATCGAGGGTGTCGCGGTCGAGTTTCAGGGCCCCGGCTTCGGCGGCGGAGAGATCGAGCAACGCTTCGAGCAGGTGGAGCACGCGGTCGGATTCGTCGATGCAGTCGGCGAGGGCGGCGCGGGCCTCGGCCGGATCGCCGCCGTCCTGCAGGGCGAGTTCGGCGGTGCCGCGGAGCCGGGTGAGCGGGGTGCGCAGGTCGTGGGCGAGGTTGTCGAGGGTTTCGCGGAGGACGCGCACGTGCACGGCGTTCTTGTCGAGCAGCGTGTTGAGCTGGTGCACGAGGAGGACGAGTTCGCCGCGGCCGCCGGGGCCGGGCACGCGGGCGGCGAGGTCGCCGGTTTCGAGAATGCGTCGGGCCGTTTCGGATACGAGCCGCAGCGGGCGGGTCGCGCGCCAGGCCAGCGCGATGCCGGCGCCGAAGGCCAGCACGAGGGCGGCGGCGGCGGCGAAGCCGAAAGCGCGCTGCAGCGGCGCGAGCAGGACGGCGCGGCTGTCCATCAGGCGCCCGACCTGGAGCTGCCAGCCGGTGGTCCATTGGTAGGAGGCGATCGAATAGTCGCGGAGCGCGTTTTGCGGCACACGTTCGGTGCGGACTTCCTGGCTGAGCGTGTACGGGCCGAAGGGGATGGATTTGACCTGCGTCTCGATCCAGTCGTCGGGCAGTTTCTGGAAAACGACGGTGTTGTCCGGGGCGATCAGGCGGACGAACGCGGCGCGCAGTTCCGGCGAGGAATCGCGTTGGACGCGGGCGACGACATCGCCGGGGATGCCGCGGGCAAAGGAGCCGGCGAGCGAGCGCACCTGGCTTTCGAGTGCGGCGAGTTCGCGGCGGTTCAGGGAGTCGGCGAGCGTCCAGTAGAGGAAGCCGAAGAGCACGCCGGTGCCGAGGGCGAAGACGAGCGCGTACTGGAGCGCGAGCCGAAGGGCGAGGGACTGGCGCAGGCGGTCAAGCATGCGGACGGAACGTGTAGCCGACGCCGCGCACCGTCTCGATGCGGAGGTGGTCGGGATCGATTTTGGCGCGGAGGCGGGACATCACGACATCGACGACATTGGTCTGGGGGTCGAAGCTGTAGTCCCAGACATGCTCGAGAATCATGGTCTTGCTGACCGGGCGGCCGGCATGGCGGAGCAGAAACGCGAGCAGGGAAAATTCCCGCGGTTGCAATTCGACGGGCCGGCCGGCGCACGCGACCTCGCGCGAGACGAGGTCGAGCGTGACATCGCCGGCCGCGAGGCGCGTGGCTTCGGGGGACGACGTGGCGCGGCGGATCAGGGCCTGCACCCGCGCGAGCAGTTCCGAAAACGCGAAGGGCTTGGTGAGGTAGTCGTCGCCGCCGGCCTGGAGGCCGCGGATGCGATCGTCGACGGAACTCTTGGCGCTGAGGAACAGCACGGGCAGCGGGCGGCGAGCGGCGCGGAGACGTTTCACCAGGCTGATGCCGTCGAGCTTCGGCAGCATGACATCGACGATGGCGGCGTCGAAGTCCGTGGCGTCCGCGAGGGCGAGGCCGGTTTCGCCGTCAGGCGCATGGTCGACCGCGTAGCCGGCCTGCTTGAGGCCGCGCACGACGAACGAGGCGATTTTGGCATCATCTTCGACGACGAGGACGCGCATGGGACAAAGGTGGCGGGGACGGGGGCGAAGGGTCGAGGGGCAAAAACGGCGGGCGGCATGGCGGGACCGGCAAAAAGAAATCCCCGGCCGCACAACCGGCCGGGGAACCTAGTCACACCCACCGCAACAACACGGTCGGGAAAATCAGCGCGGGCGCATTACTGACCGGCACGATCGGAATTGCTTTCGTCGACGACGACGAAGGCGCGGTTGCCGCGGGACCAGACGCGCACGAGGGCCTTTTTGCTTTCGGCTTTGGCGCTGAGCTCGGCGGCCTGCTGGGCGGAGGTCACGGGCTGTTTGTTGATCTCGAGGATGACGTCGCCGGGACGCAGACCGGCCTTGGCGGCGGCGGAGTCCGGCTCGACCGTCGTGATCACGGCGCCCTTGAGGTTGGCGGGGAGGTTGAGCTGGTTGCGGAGCTGGGGGCGGATGTCGTCGACGGCGACGCCGTTGAGCACGCCCTCTTCGCCGATAGCGGCGTGGAGTTCGTCGTCGGTGTCGCCTTGGTCGCGACTCTTCCGGCTGTTCGGGCGGGCGGAGGTGACGGCCTTGATCTTCTGTTCCCGGCCGTCGCGGACGACGGTGAGATCGAGCTTCGTGCCGGGGGCGAAGGCGCCGACGGTGAACGAGAGCCGGTGCGAGTCCTCGACCTGCTGGCCGTTGACGGCGGTGATGACGTCGCCGTTTTTCAGGCCGGCCTTGGCGGCGGGGCTGTCGGGCTGGACCTCGGCGACGAGGGCGCCTTGGCGGTTGGGCAATTCGAGGGATTCGGCGAGGGCGGCGTTGAGATCCTGGGTGCTGACGCCGAGGAAACCGCGGACGACCTTGCCGTTTTTCACGAGCCCGTCGACGACCTGGCTGACGAGATTGGCCGGGACGGCGAGGCCGACCCCCTGGAAACCGCCGCTGCGGCTGAGGATGGCGGTGTTGATGCCGACGAGGCGGCCTTCGACATCAACGAGGGCGCCGCCGGAATTGCCGGGGTTGATCGCGGCATCGGTCTGCACGAAGTCCTCGTAGTCGAGCCCGAGACCGGGACGGCGGCCCTTGGCGCTGACGATGCCGGTCGTAACCGTTTCGCCGATACCGAAGGGATTGCCGATGGCGAGGACGCGGTCGCCCACCTCGATCGTGGCGCTGTCGGCGAACGTGATCGCGGGCAGGTCCGTGGCTTCGACCTTGATGACGGCGATGTCGGTCTGCGGATCGCGGCCGACGACCTTGGCCTTGAGTTCGCGGCCGTCGTCGAAGGAGACGAGGACCTCGTCCGCACCCTGGATCACGTGGTTGTTGGTGGCGATGAAGCCGTCGGCGCTGAGGATGACGCCGGAGCCGAGCCCGGCCTGGGGCGGGGTTTGGATTTCCGGTACCCGGCCGCCGAAGAATTGACGGAAAGCGGGATTCTCAAAACCCGGGAACTGCGTCTGGGCGACGCGGCGGGATTTGGTCGTGGTGGTGATTTTCACGACGCTGGGCGCGACGCGTTTGACGACGGCGGAGAAGCTGCCGGTTTCGAGCGGGCCCCGGTTGACGGGGTCGGCATCGCGCTTGAGGGCGACGGCGGGTTTGGAGGCGGCGGATTGCGCGCCGGCGGCCAACGCGCCGGTGACGGCGAGAAGGCACGCAACCCAGAGGGTCTGCCGGCGGTTAAAGGGAAGGAAGCGGTTTTGGTTCATGGTTGGAAAAACGATGGGGCCAGTATCGCACACCGGAGTTTCCGGATCCTTTCCCGGGCATTACAGAATTGTAAGGTGGCGGCGGGCGGCTAGCCACGGAGCGGCATGAGACTTTTCCTCTGGGCCGCGGGCCTCCTGGGCGGGCTGGCGCTTCTCCGCGGGGCGCCGGCGGAGCGGCCGCCGTTCGCGCATGCGCCGATGGGCGTGGCCAACGGCTGTTTCGTCGAATCCGTGGTGTTGCTGGATCGCTGGGCGGGGCAGGGCGGCGAGTCGTGGCGGCGCCTGCTGCAATGGGGCGCACGGGAGGAGGAGGAACTGGTCGCGGGCCATGCCGTGGCGGTGGGGGAGCATCGCGGGCAGCTCTGGTGCTGGGATGTGAACCGCGGCTGGGCCGCGCTGCCGATCGAGCCGGCGCGGAAGGAGGACGCCGCGGCCGTGGCCGCGCCGGTGCTGGCGCATTATCCCCGCACCGAGGCCCGGTATCCGCTTTTCCGACACGATTTTCCCCAGGCGGAGGGCAAGCCCCCGGCGCTCCCGGCGGGAACCGTCCCCGCCGCCGTGCGGGACGCGGTGCGGGCGGGTGGGCAACTGGCGCGGGTGCGGCCGGTCACCGTGGTCCGTTTTGTCCACGGCTCCGCGGAGCAGCCGCAGGAATCCGCGGCGGCGGTGTTCCTGTACCACGGCCGCTACTGCGTCTATTTGCCGGAGCGGGGCACGGTACCGTTCCGCCTGCGGGGCGATCTCGCGAACCTGCGCCTGATCCAGGAATTGCTGCGGCGCAGCCTGCCCGGGGCGCGCGAACTGCGGCGGCTGTGAGCCGGATCAGACGGTCGCGAAACGCACGGTCGCGGTCGTGCCGCGGCCGACCTCGCTCTGCAGGGTGAACCCGGCGCGGTTGCGCTGGGTGAGACGCCGGACAAGCGCGAGGCCGAGACCGAGGCCTTGTTGCTCGTGCTGCTTGCGCTCGAATTGGGCGAATGCGCCGATCCGCGAAATCTGGTCGCGGGTCATGCCGCGGCCGCGGTCGGTGACGCTCAGGCCGCCTTGCGCGTCGAGCCGCACGTCGACGGGATGCGGGGGCGCGGAGAACGAGCAGGCGTTCTCGACAAGTTCCTCGACGATGATTTCGAGATCCTTCGGGTAGGCCCGCAGTGCGACCGCAGCGAGCTCGGGTTTGATCTCGGCGGCGCGGTGCTGGCGCTTTTGGACCGATTCGAGACCGAGCCAGATGGCGTGGCGGGTGTCGTCGACCGTGAGCAGGGCGGCCGGTTGGCCGGTGGTTTCACCCTGTTCCGTTTCGAGAATCGTCAGGTAGTTGCGGAGCGTGCGGTGCAGCCGCCAGCTGGAGCGCTCGACGTCGGCGAGGAGCGCGTCGATCTCCTCCTTCGGCAACGTGGCGTGGGCTTGGCGCAGCACGTCGACGAGCCCGAGGACTCCGGCTAGGGGGGTGAAGAACTCGTGCGGCAGGCTCGTGCGCAGCGTGGTCCTGAGGTGTTCGACCAGCCGGTCGTCGACCCGCCAGTGCACGCCGGCGCGCTGCAGGCGGGCGGAAATGCAGCGGGTAAGTTCCTCGATGCCGAAGGGCTTGAGCAGGAAATCGTCGGCGCCGAGTTCCATGCCGGTCCGCGGCGTCATCGCGTTCGGATTTCCGGTCATGAAGACGAACTGGCTGGCATGCAGGCGTTCTTCCCGGCGGACCGCCTGGAGGACGGCGGCGCCGTCGAGCCCCGGCATGTTGATGTCGCAGAGAATCAGATCCGGCCGCTCGCGGCGGGCGATTTCTAGACCGGAAGCGCCGTCCGCGGCGGTGGCGACCCGGTAGCCGGTGCGGCTCAGGGCGACGCCGAAGACGGCGCGGATGACTTCGTCGTCATCGATGATGAGAATGGACTTCATCGGGAGGCCAACGCGACCCGGGGAGTCGGTGCGGCGTCGGGCATGGCGGATGCGACCGCGGGGAACGGCGCGAGTGCCGCGAATCGGCGCCGGCGCGAGGGCCGGCGGATCGGGCGCACGGAAGCGGGCGGCCGCGCAGGCCGGTGCCCGGCTCCCGGAGAAAATGAGAGGTGAATTGCCAACGCATGGCTTTCATCGTCCCTTCGGCCCCGAACTTGAGACGGGTGACGGCCGCGCGGTCCGGGTGCACAAAAAAGGCCGATCCGCGGGGATCGGCCGAGATTGCCGGGGGCGAAGACGCTCGGCGGCGGGTCAGGCGAGCGCTTGGCGGAGGAAGGCGAGACCCTTGACGGCGATGTCGTTGCGGCGGGGTTCGATCTTGCGCCAGATGGCGGCGGCGCGGGCGATGACCTTTACGTCGGTGGTAAAGGATTCGATGACGACGTCGCCCTTGTAGCCGATGTCTTTCAGCGCCTTCACGATCGGGGGCCAGACGATGTGGTCGTTGCCCGGGGTGCCGCGGTCGCTGCCGCAGGCGTGGAAGTGGCCGAGGTGTTTGCCGGCTTTGCGGATGGCGGCGGCGGAATCCTTTTCCTCGATGTTCATGTGGAACGTGTCGAGGTGGAGTTTCACGGCCTTGGAGTTCACGGCCTTCACGAGCTTGAGGCCCTGGTCGCAGGTGTTGAGGAAATCGGTTTCAAAGCGGTTGAGCGGCTCGATGCAGATCAAGATACCGCGTTTCTCGGCGTGCTTGGCGAGGACCTTGAGGTTCTTCACGACGAGGGCCCATTCCTTCTTCTGTTGGGCGGGTTCGACGGCGTCGGCCTTGCCGACAACGGAATAGACCGGACCGATCAGGGCCGGGCAGCCGAGGACGACGGCTTGGTCGATGAGGGCCTTGCAGTAGACCATCGCGGCCTTCTGGTCGGCGGCGGAACCGCGGAAATCGCGGCCGGGGCCCATGCAGGCGCACACGCTGCCGATGGCGAGACCGGCGGCGTCGGCCGCGGCCTTCACCTTGGCGGGATCGATGTGGGAGGGATCCTCGATCGGGATCTCGACGGTATCGAAGCCCCAGCGCTTGAACGTGCGGAACAGCGGGGTGCTCGCGGTCGTGAACGGGGACGTGAAGAGGAAGGAATTGATGCCGATTCTCATAGTGTTGGGAGGAAAGCGGCCGAAGCGGAACGCAAGGCCCGGTGCAGTGCAAGGCGGCAGAATGGCGGCGCGCCGGCGGCCAATGCGTGCGCGGCCTTGGCCAAGAACCGCGGCGAGAACGCGGCCGGATGTGCGACACTGCCCCGGGGCCGGGGCAACGACGTCCCGCTCCCGTCGCGCCATGAAAACGATCGCCCTGTCATCCTTGTCCGAGCCGGCCGCCGCAACGCGGGCCGTGGGGTATCCGTCCGTCAATCCGCCGGGTCCGTTCCGCGAGCCCGACCTCGAGGCTTGGATCGCGGCCCGCAGTCCCGCGGGATTCCGGCCGGAGCCGGGCCCGGCGGCGCAGCCCGCGCACCCGGCCCGGCGGGAACGCGAACGGCTCCGGGCCGCGGGGCGCCGCCGGGGTTTCACGATGCCGCCGTCCGATGCGGCGCTGGGCCTGGAGACCGACGGCGACGGCCGGACGTAACCGCCTTGGCACTACAGACGGCGGGAAAGCCGTTGACGACGGCGGGCGCGCGGGCGCATCAATGCGCCATGTCGCCGCCGCTCGAAATGAAGGTCCAGCTGCGCGATCTCGCGCAGCTCTTCAACTCGATGGATCCGTCGCCGTTCCACGACCGCGATCTCGATGCGGCGGCGGAGGCGTTCATTGTCGGCTGGGCCCGCGAGATGCCGGCGCGCGGCGAACTCGCCCTGACGATCGCGCTGACGAACCGTCCGCCCGACGCGAAGGCGGAGGACGTGGGCGAGGCCGTCCGGCATTACTTCGCGCGGCGGGCCGAGATGAAGCAGCGGGACCTGCAGAAGCTGCTGCGGCAGGGGCGCACGAGCCTGCTGGTCGGACTGATTTTTCTCACCAGTTGCCTGCTGGCGAGCGAGGTGCTGCAGACCCTGAGCCAGCGGGCGTTCATGACCGTGCTGAAAGAAAGCCTGATGATCGGCGGCTGGGTGGCGATGTGGCGGCCGCTGGAAATCTATCTCTACGATTGGTGGCCGATCCGCGCGGAGCGGCTGGTGCTGGAGCGGTTGGCGCGGATGCAGGTGCGGTTGGAGTTGCCGCCGGTTTCGGGCCGCGCGGCGTGAGGCCGGCGCGGTGCGCCGGGCTTTCGGCTCGATTTGCGCGCGGGCCGGCGTAGTCGTTCGGCACCCCGCATGCCCCCGCGCGATTCCGAGGCGTCCCTTTGGTTCGAGACCCAGGTGCTGCCGCACGAACCGATGCTGCGGGCCTGGCTGCGGACCCGATTCCGGGGCGAGGCCGACGTCGACGACGTGATTCAGGAAGCCTACGTGCGTCTGTTGCGCACGCGCGCCGCCGCGGAGGTGGTTTCCCCGAAGGCGTTTCTTTTTGCCGTGGCGCGCAATCTCGCGCTCGACCGGCTGCGGCGCCGGCAGGTTGCGCAGGCGGAACCCTTAGCGGAAAACGAGGCGCTGGCCGTCTTGGATGAGGGCGGGGACATTCCCGAGACCCTTGCCCGCAACCAAGAACTCGAACTTTTGACCGCCGCCATCCAGGAACTGCCCGACCGGTGCCGGCAAATCTTCACGTTGCGGAAAGTCTACGGACTGTCGCAGGGCGAGATCGCGGAGAAGCTGGGCATTTCGGAAAACACCGTGTCGGCGCAACTGACCATCGGCGTGAAAAAGTGCATGGCCTTCATGCTGCAGTGCCGGCGCGAACGGGAGGACCGCTGGCCATGAATGCACCCGGGCCCGGGCCTTTTTTTCCGCCGGACGAAGCCGTCGAGTCGGCGGCCGCGGAGTGGCTGGTGCGCCAGGACCGCGGATTCACGCCGGCGCAGCAGGACGAGTTTCTCTCGTGGCTCGCGGCGAGCCCCGCGCACCGGGAATCGTTCGAACGCCACCGCCGTCTCTGGCGCGACTGCGACGCCTTGGCGCAGTGGCGCCCCGGGCACAGTGCCGAGCCGAACCCGGATCTGCTCGCCCGCCTGCCGCGGCCGCGCCGGTGGCGGTGGGTTGCGCCGGTCGGGCTCGCCGCGGCGGCCGCGGTGGCGGTGTTCCTGTGGCGGACGCCCGCGCCGGAAACGCCAGCGGGCGAGCAGGTGCTGGCCTTCGAGGCGGCGGGCTACCGGCAGGAGACGTTGCCCGATGGCTCCGTGCTCGATCTTAACCGCGGGGCGCATGCGGTCGTGCAATTTTCCCCGCACGAACGCCGCGTGCTGCTGGTGCAGGGCGAGGCGCAGTTCACGGTGGCGAAGAATCCCGCGCGGCCGTTCGTCGTGCGCGCTGGCGGCGTCGACGTGCGCGCGATCGGCACCGCGTTCAACGTGAAGCTCGCCGGTCCGAGCCTTGAAGTGCTCGTGACCGAAGGCACGGTGCACGTCGAGCGCCGCGCCGCCGCGCCCGCGGCCAACTCAGCGGCGTCGGCCGTCATGCCGGCCCCGGCCGTGCTGGCCGCGCTGACCGCGGGGCATCGGACGGTGATCGCGGTCGCGTCCGAGTCGGGCGCAACTGAAGTTTCGGCCACGGTGCGGACGGTCTCGGCGGAGGAAATCGCGCAGGTGCTCGACTGGAAACCGCGGTTGCTCGATTTCGAAGCGGTGCCGCTGGCGGACGTCGTCGCGACGTTCAACCGTCTCAACCGCACGCAACTCGCGGTGGGCGATCCTTCGCTCGCCGGACTGCCGATCGTCGCCTCGATCCGATCCGACAACGTCGAGGGTTTTGCGCGGCTGCTCGAAGCGACGATGGGGATGCGCGCCGAACGCACCGCGGCCGGCACCATCGTGCTCCACCGCGCGCGGTGATTCCGTCCGCGTTGCCGCCCGTTCGCCGCGGCTGGTTCGGAAAATCGAAAAACCCCTTAGCGTGAAGCGCCCGAAGCAACGTCTAGACGGGTATACAGGCGTTTTTGTATGCCGCATGCCCCCGACCCCTTGGTTCCGTGTGCTCCTGCTGGCGTGGTTCGGCTTTGCCGCCGCGCTGCGCGGCGAGGATTCCGCGCGGCGGCACTTCGACGTGCCGGCGGGGGCGGCGGTGGTCACGCTCAAGCGCGCCGCGCTCCAGGCCGGACTCGAGATCGTCTATTCGGCTGCGACCGTCGGCGGCGTCCAGACCCAGGCCGTCGCCGGCTCCTTCCGACCCCATGACGCGCTCGAGCGCATGGTGGCGGATACGCCCCTGAAGATTTTCCGGGATCCCCGGACCGGCGTGCTCAGCGTGCTGCGGCGCTCCGGGACCGAGGGTCCGTCCCCCCCGATACCGTCACCGCCAAGAGAACCCCCGCCATCCATGCCCCGCAAGAATCCCCTCGCTCTTTTCACCGCCTGGATCGCGATCGCGCTCGCCCCGCTGGGCGGCGCCGAAGTTCCAGGCGGCCTCGGCACCGTCGCCGGGCGCGTCTCCCATCCCGCCAGCGGGGAATTCCTCCGCAACGCGGAGGTCCAAGTGGTCGGCGGGCCCTCCGCGGTCTCCGGCGACGGCGGTGTATTCCGTTTGCCCGGGATCGCTCCGGGCGAGGTTACGATCGAGGTCACCTACACCGGCTTCCGCCGCGCGACCGCGCAGGTGCGGGTGGTCGCGGGGGAAACGACCACGCAGAATTTCGAACTGACCAGTTCGATCGCCGGCGCGGCCGCGGGCGACGCGGTCAAGCTGAGTGCGTTCGTCGTTTCCAGCCAGCGCGAGGGCAACGCGAAGGCGATCATGGAGCAGCGCAACTCGATGAACATCACCAACAGCGTTTCGTCGGACGTGTTCGGCGAAGTGGCCGAGGGCAATGTCGGCGAGTTCCTCAAGCATCTGCCCGGTGTGGACTACGATTCGCTCGACGGCACCGTGCGCTATGTGTCGCTCCGCGGGCTGAGCTCGGAATATGCGGGCGTGACGGTGGACGGGATGAATTTCCCAAGCGCCGATGCCGCGCAGACCAGCCGCGCCTTCAGTTTCGAGCAGGTCTCCCTCAGCGCGATGGAGTCGATCGAGGTGTCCAAGACGATCAGCGCCGACTCCGATGCGAGTTCCCCGGCGGGCACGATCAACTTGCGGACCAAACGCGCCTTCGACCGCGCCGGCCGCCGCATCTCGGCCTCCACCAGTCTTACGGCGCAGTCCGACCAGTTGACTCTGGGACGCAGTTATGGTCCGGGCGACGACCGCACGCGGAAACTTTTCCCCAGCGTCCAATTGGAATATTCGGATGTTTTCCTCAACAAGCGCCTCGGTTTCGTTTTCGGCCTGAGCGAGTCGAACTCCTATCTGCAGCGCGCCCCGACGACGATGACGTACAACTATACGCCTACCGTCGCCTCGCCCGCTCCCGTCGTGCTCAATGCGATCCGCGTGCAGCAGATCCACCAGACGATCGAGCGCTTCGCCGCCTCTTTCACGGCCGATTTCAAGGCGACTCCGCACCTCGTGCTTTCGCTGAGCGTGATGTACAACCACTCCGACGTGTGGTCCGGCCAACGCGCCGTCACGTTCAACACGGGCGCCCGCACCGCGCCGGTGACGGGGGCAAACTCGCTCACCGATTTCAGCACCGCCGCCAACGGCACCGTCACCGTCGAACCGCAGGGCATCGCCAAAGTCGGCAACGGCAAGTCCTACGCGCCGCGATTCGAGTTCACGCGCGGGGATCTCACGGTCGAGGGCCGGGCCAGCGTCTCCGATTCCGTGAGCGGTTACGACCCGATGAAGTACCGCGACTCCGTGTTCTCGCCCGGGATCCTGAGTCTCGGCAACGTCCGCTTCAGCGCCGCCCGCTCGGCGCTCAATCAGGGCGATTGGAAAATCAACCAGACCGCCGGGGGCGACTGGAGCAACGGAGCGCTCTTTTCTTCGCCCGCGATCACGTTGAACGACGGCCGCTACGCCAAGGACCAACGCTACACGGGCGAGGCCATCGTGACGTACCGAACGCGTGCTTGGCTCCCGGTCGTCTGGAAAGGCGGCGCCAAGTGGACGCGGGGGATCCGCGACTTCCGGAACCAGCGCGCGGCCTCGTTCTACAACTACATCGGCCCGGGAGCGGGCGTCGGCGCGTTTCGCGACCTGCGCTCGGGCCTCGAGCTGGATTTCAGCCAGCAGGACCTCGCGATCGCATCGACCGGCGGCCGCGGTGTCTTTCTGCCCGACATCATGAAGGTCGCGGCGTTGTTCCGGGAGCGTCCGGAGTACTTCGCCTCGTCGATGACCGGCACCGATTACTACAACGCTTTCGTCGCGAACACGCGGCACTTCGAGGAGGACATTACGTCGTTCTACATGATGGGGACGACGAAGCTGGGTAAACTGAATCTCCGCGGCGGCCTCCGGCGCGAAGAGACCGAGACGGACTCCCGGGAATTCGATGCCCGTTCATCCCGCGAAGTGGCGGCGGCCGGCTTCGCGGTGGCCGCGGGGCGGGCGACCACGATCCCGGGCGTGCAATACCAGTACCTATCGCGGCCGCGCATCCACCGTTTGGGCAACTACGACAATCTTTTCCCCAGTGCTTCGGTGAAATACAACTTCACCCGCACCCTCGATCTCCAGGTCGGGTTCAGCTCGACCGTGAAGCGCCCGCAGTTCGGCGACGTCGCCGGCGTCTGGGTGATCAACGACGACACCCTCACCGTCACCGCGCCGAACGTGAACCTGAAGCCGGAGACCTCGCGAAACTACTCCGTGCGCCTCGCGCGCTATTTCGAGCCGATCGGCACGATGGCGATCAATTTCTTCCAAAACGACATCAAGGGCCTCCATCGCGCCAACACGCGGATCAGCGGAGCGGACTTCAATCCCGACGATCCCACCTACGAGGGCTATACCTTCGTGACCACCGCGCAGAGCGCGAACAATGTGAGGTTGCGCGGGATGGAGCTGGAATACAGCCAGAGCCTCTCGTTTCTGCCCGGTTGGTTCAAGGGACTCGGCGTGCGCGCCAGCTATTCCCGCAACTACGCCCAGGTGATCGTCGCCAACATGTCGCCGCACCTAGTGGCGGCGGGACTGAGTTACGGGCACGGGCGCCTGAACCTGTATGCCAACACCAACTGGGCCGCGTCGCGGCCCATCAACGCCGGCGGCACCCAGTACCAGCGGCACCGCCTCAATCTGGACGTCGGCGGCTCGTATCGCCTCGCGCCGCGGCTCAGTGTGTTTTTCTCCGTGCGCAACGTGCTCAACGAGCCCTTTATCCGGATGGAGCAGATCGGCACCAATCCGGCCGCCGCCCAGTTCTTCCAGAAATTCGGGATCACGCCGACCGTCGGCGTGAAGACCACCTTCTGAACCTGGCCGCACCCACCGCGCCCCACCACCCCATTCCCCACTCCGCAACCTCTGCCACCGCCATGAAACGCCGCCATTTTCTCGCCACGCTCGGAACTTTGCCCGCCGGCAGCGTGCTCGTCGCCGCGACGCCGCCGCCGACTTTGCGCAGTCTCGCCGCGGATGTGCTCGTGATCGGCGGCGGCTCGGCCGGCGCGATTGCGGCGATCCAGGCGGCGCGGCTCGGGGCGAAAACGATTCTGGTCGAAGCGGGCAGCCAACTCGGCGGCACGACGACGACGGGTGGCGTCGATTTCCCCGGTTTGTTCCACGCGTGGGGCAAACAAGTCATCGCCGGTATCGGTTGGGAAATCGTCAAACGCACCGCGGAGCTCAACAACGACGAGCTGCCGGACTTTGCCAAACCGACCGGTCGCCAGCACTGGCGGCACCAGGTGCGGATCAACGGACAGCTTTACGCCGCGCTCGCCGAGGAAGCCTGCGTGCAGGCGGGCGTGCAGCTGCGCTACTACGAATCCCCGCTCACCGTTGAAGAAGCCGCCGGCGGCTGGCGCGTGCGGCTCGTGGGCAAAGGCACGATGGTCGACGTGACGGCCAAGCAGGTCGTCGATTGCACCGGTAGCGCCACGGCCGTGGGATTGGCGGGCTTGGCGCGGATGCGGGAAGAGACGCGCCAGCCGGGGACGCTGATTTACCGCGTCGGCGGTTACGATCCGGCGGCCCTCGACCCGAATGTGCTGAAGGCACTGCAGGAGAAACACGCGGCCGCGGTGAAGTCGGGGGCGCTGAAGCGCACGGACATCAACGGCAGCGTTGCCGGGTGGCTCGGCAAGGGCGGTGAGAGCGGCAATCACATCGTCGGTGCCGACGGCTCAACGTCGGAATCGCATACGGAGACGAACATCGCGGGCCGGCAGTCGTTGCTGCGGGTGCTGCGTTTCCTGCAACAGGAGCCGGCGTTGGCGCTGATGGAAATCGAACGGCTCCAGCCGGAAACCGGAATCCGTGAAACCTACCGGATCGTCGGCGAGACGACGGTCACGGTGGAGGACTACGAAAGCGGGCGCGTGTTTGCGGACGCGGTTTCGCACTCGTTCTATCCGATCGATCTGCATTTCGCCGGCGGGGTGCGGCCGAAGCATCTGAACGAAGGCGTCGTGCCGACGGTGCCGATCGGCGCGTTGATCCCGAAGGGCAGCAAGAATCTGCTGGTCGCGGGCCGTTGCGTGAGCAGCGACCAGCTCGCGAACTCGGCGCTGCGCGTGCAGGCGTCGTGCATGGCGATGGGGCAGGCGGCGGGGGCGACCGCGGCGTTGGCCGCGGGCAGCGGAGCGACGCCGAAAGCGGTCCCGTTGGCGGACATCCGGTCCGCGCTGGCGAAGCACGGGGCGATCATCCCGCGCACTGCTTGAGCGAGCGGCTGCGGCGGCGGGCAAGGTAGGCGCGGCGATTCCAGTTTCGCGCCTCGACCCCGGCGGCGCGGGCTACCTACGTTGGGACCATGCCCACCCCGCATGTTACCCGTCGTGAGTTCATTTCCGAAGCTGCCGTGGCCGGCACGGCGCTGGCGCTGGCGCCGCGTTTGACGGCGGCGCCGGCGGCGGCCGAGTTTCGCAGCGGCTGGCACACGATGCCGGACCGCCCGTGGGCGGGACCGGAATTCTGGACGAATCCGTTGCAGGATTGGCGCGTGGCGGGCGGGCGCTTGGAATTGGTGAAGGCGGCGCCGGCGCGGAATGTGCACGTGCTGACGCGCGAGCTCGCGGCGGGCGCGGGCACGTTGACGATGCAGGTGCGGCTCGGCCGGCCCGGGACGGAGCCGATCGCCGGCGGCAAAGGCGGCGCGGGGTTCAATGTCGGGGTCGTCGGGCCGTTGAAGGAATACCGCAACAGCCTGATTTTCGGTACGGGTTTGAATTGCGGCCTGCGTTCGCGCGGCGAGTTGTTCATCGGCAACGGCCCGGACGCGAAGTCCGTGCCGGTGGCGTTGGCGGCGCGCAATGCCGTGGAGCTGAGGCTCGAATTGGAAACGCCGGCGGGCGGCGGGGCGACGCGGTTGCGGCTGGCGGCGCACGATGCGGCGGACGGCACGTTGCTCGCGGCGGTGGAGCGGGCGGATTTGCCGGCGTCGATTGCGGGCAATCTGGCGCTCGTGGCGAATTTCGGCGCGGCGCCGGCGGGGGCGGGGCCGGCGGCGGCGAAGGCGGCGGCGAACACGGACCGCTGGTGGTTCGCGGATTGGCGGATCGCCGGCAGCAAGGTGGCGGTGCACGCG
>NEUS01000024.1 GCA_002288455.1 Opitutia bacterium Tous-C1TDCM | reverse complement strand
CGGCAACGGGTTTGGCAACTCTTCGAAATCCACCTGCTCGAGGACGCCGTCGAATTGATCGAACTCGACGGCGTCGTCGTGCGCGAGGCGGCCGAGATGATCGCGCGCGTGCACCCGATGGTGCCGCTGCGCACCCTCGATGCGATCCACCTCGCGACCTTCGCGAATCTCGACGCCGGACCGCTGTTCACGAACGACCGCCGGATGATCGACGCGGCGCGGTTGCTGGCGTTGCCGCTGGCGCGTTGAGCGGATTCCGGAGTTTAAGGAACCGGATTTTTTGACCACGGATTTCACGGAGGGCACGGATGTCCCGAACCCAATCCGTGACCTCCGTGGAATCCGTGGTTCCAACTTCTGAGTTTGGCAGAAGGACGGGGCCGGAGGCTACAGCAGGTTGAGCTGCGAATCGTCGGTCGGGGCGACGGTGATTTTCTTCTTCGGCTTGGCGGCCGGGGCGGCGGGCAAGGTGACGGCAGTGTCGTCGCTTTCGAGTTTCGCGAGGATGGTCTTGGCGCGGTCGATGACGCTGAGCGGCAGACCGGCGAGGCGAGCGACCTGGATGCCGTAGCTGCGGTCGGCGGCGCCGGGAATCACGCGGCGGACGAAGACGATGTCGTCGTTCCATTCCTTCACCGCGACGGAGAAGTTGCGCAGCCGCAGCAGGTGTTTGTCGAGCTGCGTGAGTTCCTGGTAATGCGTGGCGAAGAGCGTGCGCGGGCCGCGTTCGGGGGCGCGGTGCAGGTGCTCAACGACGGCCCAGGCGATCGAGAGGCCGTCGTAGGTCGAGGTGCCGCGGCCGATCTCGTCGAGGATGATGAGGGAGCGGTCGGTGGCGTTGTTGAGGATGTTCGCGGTCTCGTTCATCTCGACCATGAAGGTCGAGTTGCCGCGGGCGAGATCGTCGCTGGCGCCGACGCGGGAGAAAATGCGGTCGACGAGGCCGACGCGGCAGGCCTTGGCCGGAGTCCAGCAGCCGATCTGCGCCATCAACGTGATGAGCGCGACCTGCCGGATGTAGGTCGATTTGCCGGCCATGTTGGGACCGGTGAGCAGGGCGATCTGGGCGTCGTCGCAGGCGAGCACCGTGTCGTTGGGCACGAAACCGGAATTGCCGCCGCGGGCGGCGGGCGCGTCGAGGCTGCGCAGCATCTGTTCGACGACGGGGTGGCGGCCTTCCGTGATTTCAAGGACGTCGCCGTCGTCGAGCTCGGGCCGACAGTAATCCCATTCGCGGGCGAGCAGGGCCCAGCCGATCAGGACGTCGAGTTCCGCGAGGGCCTCGGCGGTGCGGGAAAGGGCGAGCGATTCGTCGAGGACGCGGGCGAGCAGGGCGTTGAAGAGCTCCAGCTCGCGGGCGAGGGCGTTTTCCTCGGCGTGGAAGATTTCCTTTTCCTTAAGCTTAAGGGCCTCGGTCACGTAGCGTTCGCCGCCGACCGTCGTCTGCCGGCGGATGTAGTCGGCGGGCACGAGGTGGAGGTTGGCCTTGGTGATTTCGATGTAGTACCCGAAATTGTTCGTGAACCTGACCTTCAGGCTGCGGATGCCGGTGCGTTCCTGCTCGGTGCGCTCGAGGTCGGAGAGCCAAGTCTTGTTGTTCGAGGTGAGCGAACGCAGGCGGTCGAGCTCGGCGTCGTAGCCGCCGCGGATGTAGTTGCCGTCGGCGAGGTCGTTGGGGAGTTCGTCGGCCAGCGCGGAGGTCAGGAGCTGACGAAGTTCGGGTAATTCTTGGAGCTGAGAGCTGAGAGCTGAGAGTTGAGAGCCCGAATCAATGCCGGCCAAGGTGGTGCGGATGGCGGGGATCTGGGCGAGGGTGTCGCGGACGCCGCCGAGTTCGCGCGGGTTGCGCAGGCGGTTTTGCAGTCGGCCCAAGATGCGCGGGATGTCGCGCACGGCGCCGAGGGCTTCGTGCAATTCGGCGAGGCGGCGCGGCTCGCGGAGCAGTTCGCCGACGAGGGTTTGGCGGCGCCGGATTTCCGCCAGATCAAGGGTCGGGGCGGCGAGCCAACGTTCGAGCAGGCGGGCGCCCGTCGGCGTGGCGGTGCGGTTGATGGCCTGGAGCAGCGAGCCTTCACGGGTGCCGCGGGTGGAGGCGAAGATCTCGAGATTTCGCAGCGTCGCGGGATCGAGGAGCAAGGTACGGGCGCTGCGGTATTCCTGCAGGCCGCGGAGGTTCTCGGGTTTGGCGCAGAGGTTTTCCGTCGCGTAGTGGACGAGGGCGCCGGCGGGGCCGAGGCCGGCGTGGCCGGGCGCGAGGCCGAAGCCCTCGAGGTTGAGGACGCCGAGGGCGTCCATCACGGTCTTGCCGCCCGTCGCGGCGTCGAAGTGGTATCCGGGAAGTTCGGACACGAGCCGGTCGGCGCAGAACGCATGCAGCGCGTGCACTGCGGTCTGGTCGTGCGGGGCGGCGGCCCAGCGTTCGCGTTCGCCCTCCGTCACGAGGATTTCCGCCGGATTCAAGGCGGTGAGGACGGGCAGCAAATTGGCCGGCTGCGGGTCGGTCGCGACCTTGAATTCGCCGGTCGAGAGATCGAGCCAGGCGGCGTGGAGGCCGTGTTTGTCGCAGGCGAGGGCGGCGAGGTAGTGGTTGCGCGCGGCGTCGAGCTGGTTGGCGGCGAGGGTCGTGCCGGGGGAGAGGATACGCGTGAGCTGGCGGCGGACGAGTTTGCCGGCCTTGGCGGGTTCGGCCTGGTCGCAGAGGGCGACTTTCTTCCCCGCGGCGAGCAGTTTGGAAACGTAGTTGTCGACGGCGTGGGCGGGCAGGCCGGCCATCGGCGTTTCCTGGCGTTTCGTCAGCGTGAGGCCGAGGAGCTTGGACGCGGTGACGGCGTCGTCGAAGAACAGCTCGAAGAAATCGCCGAGGCGGAAGAGCAGGAGCGTGTCGCGCGGGAGGCCGCGCTTCACCTCGAAGTACTGCTGCATCATCGGGGTGAGCTTGGCTTCGGACATGGTCGGAAACCCCGATGCCAGAGCGCCGCGTGCGGCGACGCAAGCCGGCAGCGGAAAAAGGCTGGCAACGCCGCGGCCGAGTCTGGCATTCGCGCTGCGTGGTTTCTCTTTCCTTTCGCGATCTCGGCGGCGCGGGCCTGCCGCCGCTCGTCGTGCTCCACGGGTTGCTCGGTTCCTCGCGGAATTGGCAAACGGTCGGGCGCGACCTCGCCGCGCAGCGCCACGTGTTCGCGCTCGATCTGCGGAATCACGGCGCTTCGCCGCACGCGGAGCCCATGACGTACGAGGCGATGCTGGACGACGTCGTCGCGTGGCTGGACGGGCAGGGGATCGCGACCGCGGAGATCATGGGGCACAGCATGGGCGGCAAAGTCGCGATGCTGCTGGCGTGCCGGCGGCCGGAACGCGTGGCCCGGCTCACCGTCGTGGACATTGCCCCGAAGGGATATTTCTGGCCCGGCCACCGGCAGAGTTTCGCGGCGATGAACGAATTGGTGCTGGCGGATTTGCGTTCGCGGGCCGAGGCCGAGCTGCGGTTCGAGGCGCGGGTGCCGAGTTGGTCTTTGCGAAAATTCCTCACGACCAATCTGGAACGCAACGACGCCGGCGCTTGGTACTGGCAGATCAATTTGCCGGTGCTCACGGCGGCGTTGCCGGCGATGGAAGCGAATTCCCTCGCGCCAACGGACCGTTACGACGGTCCGGTGCGGTTCATCGCGGGCGGTAAATCCAATTACATCGAGGCCGGGGACCACGCGGCGATCCGCGCGCATTTCCCGCGGGCCGAGATCCGCACGGTGGACGGTGCGGGACACAACCCGCACATGGAAACGCGCGCGGAGTTTTTGGCGGCGCTCGCTTGAAGCGGCGGCAATTCGCGAAATGCCGGTTGCATTTCCGAAACCGGGTGCGTGATGTTCGGCGCGTCGTTTCCCCAACCCCGCGACCCCGTTTTCCCATGGCCCACATCCCGTCTTCGAAAACCCAACCCAGCTACGACGTCATCGTGGTCGGTTCCGGCGCCGCCGGCGGCCAGACCGCCTACACCTGCGTGATGGAGGGCGCGAAGGTGCTGATGCTCGAGGCCGGCCGGAACTACGATCCGGTGAAGGAGACGCCGATGTTCCAGACGAACAACCAGGCGCCGCTGCGCGGGCAATCGACGCCGGACAAACCCTTCGGTTTCTACGATTCGACGATCGACGGCGGCTGGGAAGTGCCCGGCGAGCCGTACACGAGCGCGTCCGACGACCCGACGCGGAAATTCTGGTGGTGGCGCGCGCGCATGCTCGGTGGCCGGACCAACCACTGGGGCCGCATCTCGCTGCGCAACGGACCCTACGATTTCAAACCGCACACGCGCGACGGCCTCGGCTTCGACTGGCCGCTGAGCTACGAGGATGTCGCCCCGTACTACGACAAGGTCGAGATGCTGATCGGCGTTTACGGCGACAACAACGGCCTGGAAAACACGCCCGACTCGCCGGCCGGTTGCCTGCAGCCGCCGCCGATTCTGCGCGCCGGCGAGCAGCTCGCCCGCGCCCGCGTCAAGAAGCTCGGCATCCCCGTCATCCCGATCCACCGCGCGGTGCTGAGCGAAAAGCAGGACGCCGACGTCCTCCCGAAGAAGATCCACCCGAACAATCCGAAGGCGCAGCGCCTGCTCGCCGACGCGATGCGCGCGCGCCAAGCCTGCTTCTGGGCGACGCCCTGCGGCCGCGGCTGCTCGATCAAGGCCAATTACCAATCCACGACCGTCCATCTGCCGCCGGCGCTCGCGAGCGGCAACCTCGACATCGTCTCCAACGCGATGGCCCGCGAGGTCACGCTCGACGACAACGGCAAGGCCACGGGCGTGATCTACTTCGACAAAACCACGGGCCAGGAGCACCGCGTCAAAGGCAAGGTCGTCGTGCTCGCCGCGAGTTCCGCGGAGTCCGTGCGCATCATGCTGAATTCGAAGTCGGCGCGTTTCCCGAACGGCCTCGCGAATTCCTCCGGTCTCGTCGGCAAGTACATCATGGATACGGTCGGCGCCGGCCTCGGCGGCCAGATCCCGGCTTTGGAAAACCTGCCGTTGCACAACGAGGACGGCGCCGGCGGCAACCACGCCTACGTGCCGTGGTGGCTCTACAAGGAGCAACTCGCCGGCAAGCTCGGCTTCGCGCGCGGCTACCACATCGAATTCGGCAGCGGCCGGCAGATGCCGGGGCTGAGCACGGGTGCGGGCATGGACAGTTTCACCAACGGCAGCTACGGCCGCCAATTCAAGGAGGACGCGCGCCGCTACTACGGTTCGTTCATGGGTTTCGCCGGCCGCGGCGAGATGATCCCGAACGACGATTCGTTCTGCGACCTCGATCCGAAGGTGAAGGACAAGTACGGCATCCCGGTGCTGCGTTTCCATTGGAAGTGGTCCGAGCACGAGACGCGGCAGGCCGCGCACATGCAGAAAACGTTCGCCGAAATGATCGAGGCGATGGGCGGCAAGGTCCGCGCCCAGCCCCAGACCGACGGCGCCAAGGCGATCGAGCCCGGCGGCAAGATCATCCATGAAGTCGGCGGCACGATCATGGGCGCCGACGCGAAGAAATCCGTCACCAACCAATGGTGCCAGACCTGGGACGTGAAGAACCTGTTCGTCACCGACGGCGGCCCGTTCTGCTCCAACGCCGACAAGAATCCCACGCTCACCATCATGGCGCTCGCGTGGCGCGCCAGCGACTACCTGCTCGCCGAGCTGAAGAAAGGAAATCTCTGACCATGACGACCCCGACGACTCCCGCCTCCGTGCCGATGGAACGCCGCGACGCCCTCAAGTGGATGCTCGCCGCCGCCGCTTCGGCTTCGTTCATGGACGCCGCGACCTTCGCCGCGGAAACCGGCGCCGCCAAGCCCGCCAAGGGCTACGGCACCGATCCCGACCTGCTGAAGATTTACCAGCCGGGCGACGTGTGGCCGCTGACCTTCACGCCGGCGCAGCGTGCGACCGCCGCGGCGTTGTGCGACACGATCATTCCGGCCGATGCCAAGGGGCCGAGTGCGTCCGCGGTGAAGGTGCAGGATTTCATCGACGAGTGGATCAGCGCGCCGTACCCGGGCCACGACAACGACCGCAAGATCATCGTCGACGGCCTGACGTGGATCGAAGCCGAGGCGCAGAAGCGTTTCGGCGCACCCTACGGCAATCTCGTGAACCGCCAGAAGACGGCGATCTGCGACGACATCTGTTTCGCGCCGAAGGCGAAGCCGGAGTTCCGGACCGCGGCCAATTTCTTCCGCCGTTTCCGCGACCTCACCGCCGGCGGCTACTACACGACGCCGGAGGGGATGAAGGACATCGGCTACACCGGAAACATCGCGATCGAGAAGTTCGAGGGCCCGCCGAAGGAAGTGCTGCAGAAGCTCGGGTTGGCGTGAGGGCAGGCGGGCGGCACGTGCGGTAGTCGCGCGGTTTTTGTTGAGGACAGGACGGACAGGATTGGGAAAACGGGATTCAACAGGATCCAAAGAGGAAGGCGCAGAGTCGCCCGCCTCATCCGATTCCCTTCCTGTTCATCCGATTCCCGATCCTGTCCATCCTGTCCCGGTCTTGAAGCCGGGGATTGGGTTTCCGGTATCCGGTTTCCGAATTCCGAATTTATCAACGCCTCGTCCAGGTGCGGAGCGACGCCAGCAGGAAATCCTCGAGGGCGGCCGATTCGTTCAGATTGAGGCGGAGCAGGCCGACGTTGTGTTCCAGTTTCTCGATCGCGGCGACGAGGGCGCGGCGGACGGTTTCGTCGCCGGCTTCCAATTTCGGCAACGCAAAGGTCCGCGTCGCGCCTTCGATTTCGGCAAAGAGCCGCGCGCGGAGGCCGTTGGCGATGCCGGTTTCGATCGCGACCTTTTCGTCGTCGCCGAGGTCCGGCGGCAAATTGGCCTTTTGCTGCTGCCATACGGCGTCGGTCGCGAAATCGAGGACCGCGCCGAAGCGGGCCACGAGCCCGTAGAGTGCGAAAACGTGATCCGCGATCGCGGCCTTGTCGGTCGGCGCACCTTCGGTGAGCCGGCCGAGCCACGCGCGGTAGTCGTCGAGCCAGGGCGTCCAACCGTCGGCGGCCACCGGCGCGGCGCCGGAGGGAAAACGGAAATGCAGCACTCGGCTGCGGATCGTCGGCAGCAACGCGTAGGGCCGCGTGGTGAGGAGGAGCAGCGCCGTGTTGGCCGGCGGTTCCTCGAGGGTCTTCAGGAACACGTTGGCGGCGGCGACGTTCATCCGGTCGACCTCGTGCAGCACGGCGACCTTCTTGGGCGCGACGGCCGGCGAAACCTGGATTTTGGCAATCAGGTCGCGCGTCGCGTCGGCGGAAATCTGGCGCATCTTCCCGGCGGGCCGGAGGGCGAAGGCGTCCGGATGCTGGTCCGGCGGAAACGTCGCGGCGGCGCGTTTGCCCGGCTCGCCGTTGAGCAGGCGGTCCGCGATGCCGCGGGCGACGGCCTCGAGCGTGGCGAGATCGTCGCCGTGGATCAGCAGGCTGTGCGACAGGCGCCGGCGGGCGATGGCTTGCTCGATGACGGCGATGGCCGGCGTGCCCGCGAGGGCATCGGGCCAGGAAACGACGGGCGACATGGCGACGGCAGGCGGGACGCGCGGCCTCCGGCGGGCCGGAGGCGGACGCTCACTTCAAACGGGCCTGCACTTCGGACCAGATCTTCTTCTCGATCACATCCTCGGTCTTGGTGCCGTCGACGACGATGAAGCGTTCGGGCATGCCCTGGGCGAGGACGAGGTAGCCCTCGCGCACCTTTTTGTAGAAGCCGATGTTCTCGCGCTCCATGCGGTCGGGCAGGTCGGAGGCGCGGCGCTTGACGCGGGCGAGACTCACTTCCTCGGGCACGTCGATCACGATCGTGAGATCGGGCAGCACATTGCCGACGGCGAAACGGTTGATCTGCGCCACGGGATCGGCGGCGAGGTTGCGCGCGATGCCCTGGTACACGGTCGAGGAATCGAGAAACCGGTCGCTGAGCACGATCGCGCCGCGCAGCAGGGCGGGGGCGATGACCTCGCGCACGAGCTGGGCGCGGGCGGCCGTGAAGAGCAGGAGTTCCGTCTCCGCGCACATCTCGTCGCCCTTGGAATTGTGGACGATGATGTTGCGGATCTGTTCGCCGATTTCCGTGCCGCCGGGCTCGCGGGTGCTCACGACCTCGCGCGCCGCTTTCTGGAAATGGGCGGCGAGCCGCGAAATCTGCGTCGATTTGCCGGAGCCTTCGGAGCCTTCGAACGAGATCAGGCGGCCGGCGGAGTTGGATTTCAGGGGCATGGCAAAAAAACTGGATGACTCAGCGCCAGTTGGCGAGGAAGGTTTCCAGCGCCGCGAGGCTCGGGCTCTCGCCGGTGCGGACGTAGTGGCCGCTCGTCGACACGCCGAGCGCAAGGCAGCCCTCGGGATCGAGACCGAGCAATTGGCCGGTCGTGAAGCCGGCGTTGAAGTGGTCGCCGGCGCCCGTGGTGATCAGGGGTTTCTCGGTGTACGGACCGGGCACCCAGGCGGTGCCGGCGGCGGTGGCGCAGGCGGCGGATTCGCGCGGATGGATCACGACGGTGGTGACGTTGAGTTTGGTGCGGATGTCCTGCGCCATCGCGCGCAACGCCGACTCGCTCTGGCCGTTGTCCGCCACGCCGAGCGCGACGGCGACCTGCTGGGCTTCCTTGAGATTGAGGCCGAGCGTGACTTGGCCGAAGGCGGTGAACTTGCCGATGGCGACGAGCGCGGCGCGCAGGTCGTCGACGGAACGCTTTTCCGGATCCGCCAGATCGAAGAAATAGATCCGGTCGGGCGACGGCGGCAGCTTCGGCAAGACCTGCTCCGTCAACGCGGTGAAGATCGCCGTCATATTCGGGATCATCGTCCAGTTCACGAGGGAAACGAGATTCGCCGCGCCGAACTCCGCGAGCAGCGCGGTCTCGCCCATCACGGTGCGGATGCGTTCGAAGGTGACGTCGTCGAGGCAGCGCATTTGCCCGAGCATGAGCTTGCCGTCCTCGCACTCGACCGCGGTCGTGGCGGCGGCGGGCCCGAGCGAATACGTCTTCGCCTTCGCGGCCATGTCGGCGAACACCGGATGCACGACCGGCGCGCCCACGGCGCCGACGTAGGTCACGCGCGCGCCGGCGGCGACGAGGGCGTTGGCCATGATCGGGCCGTTGCCGCCGAGTTTGTCGAGGCGGGGGTAGAGCTCGATGTTGGTGCTCTTGCCGGCGGCGGCGGCGATGCGGTTGCCGAATTCGGCCAGCGTCGCGATCGGCGTGAAGTCATCGCCCGCGCTGCGGCGGAGGCCGACCGGCGTCACGATGGTGTCGACGAAACCGTCGAAGCCGACGAGGGCGCCGAGGCGGCCGATTTGGCCGCGACGGGCGGCGAGTTGCTGGAGAGCGCGTTGGCGGAACATGGTGCGGTAAGGGAAAAGGTGGCGGTGCGGATCGGGGAATACCGAGCAAAAATTCGCGGCGCGCCGCCGCAAACAGAATCGTTCCGCGCGATTGCGCCGCGCGGCGGCTTTTCCGTTGAAGGTGCCTCGCAAACCCGCCAACAGTTCGCGCACTTTGCACATGGGCGTGTTTTTTTCCGAATCTCCGGTCTTTGCGGCGGTCAACATCGTCGAGGTTTTCCTCCGCTGCGATATCGTCGGCCAGGTCATCACGGTCGGGCTGATGGTCTTCAGCCTCGTGGCCTGGACGGTGATGTTCGGGAAACACTTCGAGCTGAAAAAACTCCGCGCCCTCAACCACGCCTTCGAATCGCACCTGCGCGACGAGCGCGCGCTGCTCGACCTGCCGGAATCGTACCGCAACAAGCGCTCGATCCCGTACGCGGATGTGTTTGCCGACGCGCTCGAGGGCTATTGGCGCGCCGCCGCCATCGGCAAAGAAAAAGGCGACGACAACATCCGCGCCAAGCTCGAGCACGCCGAGAACGCCATCCAGCGCGCGCTGGCCCGCCAGACGCTGCGCTACGAATCGAGCATGATCTTCCTCGCCTCCATCGTCTCGGGCGCCCCGTTTCTCGGTTTGCTCGGCACCGTCTGGGGCGTGATGGAGGCGTTCAGCGCCGTGGCCCAGCAGCAGACCGCCGGCATCCAGCAGATCGCGCCCGGCATCTCGGCCGCGTTGCTCACCACCATCGCCGGCCTCGTGGTCGCGATCCCGTCCGTCTTCGGCTACAACATTCTGCTCGCGAGCACGCGCCGCCTGATCACGGAGATGGAGAACTACGCGAGTTCCCTCGCGGACCGGCTCGAGCTGGAATCCAAGTAACCGCCCGCCATGGCCCGTACGTTTCGCCGCCAGCGCGTCGCCCATCCGATCGCCGAGCTCAACATCACGAACCTCGTCGACCTGGCGTTCGTGCTGCTGATCGTGTTCATGATCGCGACGCCGCTCATCCAGCAGGAGCAGTCGATCCCGGTGAAATTGCCGGCGGAGGAAAAAGCGGCGCAGCCCAAGCCCGATCCCGCGCTGCGCACCGAGACGATCACGGTCGATGCCCGCGGAAACTATTTCCTCAACCGCCGGCCGGTGACGTTCCGCGACCTGCAGGTCCAGCTCCGCGCCTTCAGCGCCGAGCCGAAGCAGCCCGTGATCCGGATCGCCGGCGACATCGGCGGCTCCTGGGGCAAGATCGCCGCCGTCATCGCCGAGTGCAAAAAATTCAACCTGACGCGCTTCGACATCGCCACCGAGGCGACGACGCCCTGAGGCCGCCTTTCGGGCCATGACCGCGGACCATTCCCAATCGACGAACGGGTTCGTGCTGTCGGTCGCGTTGCACGTCGGCCTCGTGCTGGCCATTTTTCTGTTTTCGCAGATCGCGCGGGAAACGCCGCCGCCGAACCGCATCATCGAATTGGTGGCCGGGGAAGGGGACAACTTCGCGGCAACCGCCGCGCCCGCCCTCGGCACCCCGGGCGGCGTGAAGCTCGACCTCGCCAAGGCCGTGCCGCGGCCGACGCCTCCGGCGCCGGTTCCGGTCATCGCGCCCGCCCCCGAACCGGCGCCGCTCATCCCCGTGCCGCCGGCGCCGGTGCCCAAGGTCGAACCGCCGCCCGTGCCGAAACCGGCGCCGAAGAAAACCGCCGAGAAGGCGCCCGCCGACCCGGCTGCGCCGAACTTCACGAAACAGATCAAGCGCGCCGTCGTCATCGGCGAATCCAAGGCGAAACAGCAGATCGCGAAGGAGCGCGCCGCCGAAAAGAAGCGCCTCGACGAGGAGAAGAAACGCCAGACGAAGCAGGAGTTCGACCGCGCCAACGCCGCCAAGGCCAAGACGCCTCCGGGCAAAACCGCCTCCACCAAGGTTGCCAAAATCGACGCCGAAGGCATCGCCAAAGGCGTGCTCGGCGGTTCCACCGACAACAATATCGGCGGCGCCGGCGGCAAGGCCCTGACCTCCTCGGCCGACGCCACCTTGGTGGAACGCTATTTCGCGATGTTGAAGCAGCGGATCCGCGCGGAGCTCACGGGTCTCGCCGGCATGGGCGACGATCTCTCGGTCGATGTCGTCGTGCACATCTCGGCCAACGGCGCGTTGTCGAAGGCGCGGATCAAGCGCAGCTCCGGCAGCGAGGAGTTCGACCGCGCTGTCGTGGCGGCCTTCGGCCGCATTACGATGCCGGCCCATCCGGAAAAAAAGGCCGAGGACCTGGAGTTGACGTTCCGCACCCGCGATATCGAAACCCGTTGAAAAAGTCCTTGCATTCGAAGGCTGAACTTGGATTTCCTGTCCCCTCGCAAGTGCGAATGGGCTCTTAGCTCAGTTGGTAGAGCGCCTCAATGGCATTGAGGAGGTCAGCGGTTCGAACCCGCTAGGGTCCACCAAATTTCCCCGCCGTCAGGCGGGGTTTTTTGTTTTCCAAGGTCTTGATCGCACGGCGGATGGAGCCGGCCGCGGGGCCGTTACCGCAGCACCGGCGGTTCGTCGGGAATCGGGGTGATCGGGTAGATCCGCGCCATCGCCGCCCGCCAGTAGGCGTCCTCGATTTCCCGGCGCTTCACGGCCCGGTATTCGACTTCGCCGGCAAAGAAAATAAAGGCAAACAGCACCGCCGTCAGCGGCGCATCGAAGCCGAACAACGCGGCCGCCGCGCCGGCCACCGCGAGCACTTTGCCCACCGTCGCCGCGATAAACGTCGCGCGCACATAGGGGAGTTTCGTCGCGAGCAAGGCCCGGAAGATCCGGCCGCCGTCCATCGGAAACACCGGCACGAGGTTGAACAGCCCCATCGCGAGATTCCAGGTGAGCAGCAGCCGGCCGAAGCCGGCGGCGTCCGCCGTGTAGCCGTGCGTGGTCCACGGCCAGCCCTGGGGCACCCCGACCGCGACCATCAAAACCAACGCGATCGCGAAGTTCACCGCCGGCCCGGCCAAGGTGATGAGAAACTCCTTCGCGGGTTCCCGCGGGATGCTGTCGAACTCCGCCATGCCGCCGATCGGCATCAGGAGAATCCGCCGCACGCCGACACCGTAGTGCATCGCCGTGAACGAATGCCCGAACTCGTGCAGCACCACGCAGGTGAAAAACGCCATCAAGATGCCAATGTTCCAGGCCACGCCGACCCAACCGCCGACGGCCCCTTCTTCCGGAATTCCCTTCCAGCCGTCCCAGGCCACGACCGCCAGCAGCAGGAAGAACGTGAAGTGGACCGACAACAGGATCCCGCGGACGCGGAAAAGGTTCATTGACCAGCCGAGCATAGGGGAGCAACAAAGGCCCGCCTGTCGAATAGGCCAGCGCGCATTTGCGTTTCGGCCCCGGTCCGCCCGCTGCCGGACGTGTCCCGGCGACCGGCCCCGCCGCCATGTCCGACCCGAATACCAAAACGCCGACCATCCTCGTCATCGATGACGACGCGGAGATCCGTTACTCGCTCTCGCGGGTGCTTTCCTCGCGGCAATACGCCGTGATCGAGGCCCCCAGCGGCGAACAAGGCATCGCGCTCGTCAAAAAAGGCCCGGCGCCGGATCTCGTGTTTCTCGACGTCCGCATGGGCGGCATGAGCGGCATCGAGGCGCTCCAGCACATCCGTTCCGCCAACCCGAAACAGCTCGTCGTGCTCATGACGGCCTTCGGCACGGCCCAGACCGCGATCGAGGCGATGAAGTACGGCGCCTTCGATTACGTCATGAAGCCGTTCGATCCGGCAAAGGTCCTCGCGCTGGCGGAAAACGCGCTCAAAGCCCACGCCGACATGCGCGCGGTCAGCGATTACAAGCCGACCATCAACGCCGACGACTATCGCGAAGGCATCGTCGGCAGCTCGGCCGTGATGCAGGATGTCTTCAAGGTCATCGGCCAGGTCACCGCCAGCGACGTCACCGTCATGATCACCGGCGAAAGCGGCACCGGCAAGGAGCTCGTCGCGCGCTCGATCTGGAAACACAGCCACCGTTCGGCGAAGCCGTTCATCGCCGTCAATTGTGCCGCGATTCCCGACAATCTCATCGAGAGCGAGCTCTTCGGCCACGAGAAGGGCTCGTTCACCGGCGCGACCGGCCAACGCCTCGGCAAATTCGAACTCTGCGACGGCGGCAGCATCTTCCTCGACGAGATCGGCGACATGGCCCTCGCCACGCAGACCAAGATCCTGCGCGTCCTGCAGCAGGGCGAGATCCAGCGCGTGGGCGGCACGGACACGATCCGCGTCGACGTGCGCATCATCGCCGCGACGAACAAAGACCTCGAGCAGATGGTGAAGGCGAAGACCTTCCGCGAAGACCTTTACTACCGGCTCAACGTCGTCCGCATCAAGATGCCGCCGCTGCGCGAGCGCGACGACGACATCCCGCAGATCGTCGATTTCTGCCTGCAGACCTTGGTGAAACAGAAGAAGTCCCGCGTTTCCAAGGTTTCCCCTGAAGCCATGGCCGTGCTCGTCCGCCACAACTGGCCGGGCAACGTGCGCGAACTGGAAAACGTGATCTACCGCAGCGCTGTCATCGCGCAGGGCGACGCCATCCTCGTCAAAGATCTGCCGGTCGAGATCCGCGGGGCCGTCGAAAGTTCGGCTCCGGCTCCGGCGCTGCCCGCGGCGGTGCCGGTGGCCGAGGCCGCGCCGGAGATTCCGCCGCCCGTCGCCGTGCCGGTGCCGCCCACGGTCCCGCCTGCGGCTGCCGTCGCCGCCGCCCCCGCGCTCACGCTCGCGGCCGCCCTCGACGCCGCCTTCGCGGAATTGGCCGCGGCCGACGAACCGATTTTGCCGCGACTCGAACGCGAATTCATCGCGCGCGCCCTCGCGGCCGAGGGCGGCGATGAAACCAAGGCGGCCAAGCGCCTCGGCCTGACCAAGGCCGCCCTGCAGAAACGCGCGAAGGATGCCTGAGTTCCGCCGCCCGGCGGCTGTCGCGTCCAGCTAACTTATCCCCATGAAGAAATTCCTTACCCTCCTTGCCGCTCTGGCCTTCGCCGCCGCGGCCTGCGCCCAGGCGCCGAAACCGCTCAAGGTCCTCCTCGTGACCGGCGGCGGCTTCCACGATTACGAAGCGCAGAAAAAGACGCTCGTCGAAGGCCTCAACGCCCGGCTGAACATCGATCTCACCGTCGCGCACGAAGGTACGACCCGCGAACACCGCCACAGCCTTTACGAAAAGGCGGATTGGGCCGCGGGCTACGACGTCGTGATCCACAACGAATGCTTCGGCATGGTCGCCGACAAAGACTTCGTCGAACGCGTCGCCGCGCCGCACAAGGCCGGCGTGCCGGCGGTGATTCTCCACGCCTCGGTCCACAGTTTCCGCAACGCCCCGACCGACGAATGGCGCCAGGTCATCGGCCAGCGCTCGATGAGCCACGAGGGTCGCCGCGACTTGAAGATCCAAGTTCTGGATACCGCGCATCCGGTGATGAAAGCCGCGCCGACGGAATGGGTTTCCGCGGTGGACGAACTCTACAAGATCGAGAAAACGTGGCCGAATGTCGTGCCGCTCGCGAAGAGTTACGGCCAGGAGACGAAGACGGACCACGTGGTCGTCTGGACCAACACCTACGGCAAGGGCCGTTCCTTCGTCACCACGCTCGGGCACTTCGACGCCACCATGAAGACGCCGGAATTCCTCGATCTGGTCGCCCGCGGCCTGCTCTGGGCGACGGGCAAACTCGGCGCGGACGGCAAGGCGCTGCCGGGTTACGCGAAAACGGCGAAGTGAGCCGCGGCCCCCGGCCGGCTTCCGACGCGTGAAGATCTATCTCGCTTCCGGCAACGCGCACAAGGCCGCCGAGCTCGGGACGCTCGCGGCGGCGTCGGGCGTCGCCGTCTCGATCCATTCCGCGCGCGAGGTCGGCGGTATGCCGGCGGTCGACGAGGACACGGGCACCTTCATCGGCAACGCGCGCAAGAAGGCGGTCGCGTTGCTGCCGTTGTTGCCGCCGGGCGCGTGGGCGTTGGCGGACGACAGCGGCGTGTGCGTCGATGCGCTCGACGGCGGCCCCGGCGTCGAATCCGCGTATTTCGCGGGCCCGCAGGGCGACGCCCGGGCCAATCTGCTGAAGTTGCGCGACGCGATGCGCGGCGTGCCGGCGGAGCTTCGCGGCGCGAAGTTCTATTGCTTGCTGTTGCTGCGCGGACCGGCCGGCGAGGAATTCGTTTTCGAAGGCGCCTGCACCGGGCGGTTGTTGGAAGAGCCGAAGGGTGGGTCGGGTTTCGGCTACGATCCGTTGTTCGTGCCCGACGGATTCGCGGAGAGCTACGCCGAGCTCGGCGACGAGGTGAAAAACCGCATCAGCCACCGGGCGCACGCGTGGACGGCGCTGGCGGCATGGCTCAAGGGCCGGCCGTTGGACAACGGCCGGCCGGTTGAAAGTTGAAGGTCTCAAGTTGAAGGACCGGAGGTTGCGATCCGGCCAAAGAAAGACCGCAGCCTTGGGGGCTGCGGTCTTTCAATCTTCAACTTTCAGCTTTCAACTGCACGTCAGAGGTACTTGTCCGTCACGGCGCCTTCGGAGGCGCTGGTCACGGTGTGCGCGTACTTGGCGAGGACGCCGTGGGTTTCCTTGGATTTCTTCGGCTTCCAGGCTTTGAGGCGGGCCTTGAGGTCCTTGGCCGGGATGCCGAGGGTCAGTTCGTTTTTCACGGCGTCGATCGTGATCGGGTCGCCGTTTTTGATGACGCCGATCGGGCCGCCCTTGGCGGCCTCGGGCGTGATGTGGCCGACGACGAAACCGTGGCTGCCGCCGGAGAAACGGCCATCGGTGATGAGGGCGACGTCTTTGCCGAGCCCGCGGCCCATGATGGCGCTCGTGGGCGAAAGCATCTCGCGCATGCCGGGGCCGCCGACCGGGCCTTCGTTGCGGATGACAACGACGTGGCCGGCCTTGACCTTGCCGGCGAGGATGGCGTCGAGGGCCTTTTCCTCGCTTTCGAAGACGATGGCCTTGCCGCTGAAGGCGAGGCCTTCTTTGCCGGAGATCTTCGCGACGGAACCGCCCGGGGCGAGATTGCCGTAGAGGATGCGGAGATGGCTGTCCTTCTTGATCGGGTTGGACAGGGGGCGGACGACGTCCTGATCCGTCGGATACGCGCCGACGTTTTTGAGATTCTCGGCGACGGTCTTGCCGGTGACGGTCATGCAGTCGCCGTGGAGCAGGCCGGCGTCGAGCAGCACCTTCATCAGCGGGGGCAGGCCGCCGATGCGGGTGAGGTGCACCATGCCGTACTTGCCGGAGGGCTTGAGGTCGGCGAGCACGGGGACGCGTTTGCCGATCTTGGTGAAGTCGTCGATCGAGAGTTTCACGCCGCAGCTGTGGGCGACGGCGAGGAGATGGAGGACGGCGTTGGTCGAACCGCCGAGGGCGATGGTGACCGTAATCGCGTTCTCGAAGGCCTTCCGCGTCATGATGTCGCGCGGCTTGATGTCGCGTTTGAGCAGTTCGAGCACGGCGGCGCCGGCGTTGCGGCAGTCGGCTTTCTTTTCCGCGCTGATCGCGATCTGGGCGGAGGAATTCGGCAGGGACATGCCGAGGGCCTCGATGGCGGAGGCCATCGTATTGGCGGTGTACATACCGCCGCAGGAACCGGGGCCGGGGATGGCGCAGGCCTCGATCTTCTTCAGGCCGGCGTCGTCGACCTTGCCGGCGGCGTGCTGGCCGATGGCTTCGTAGACGGAGACGACGTCGCATTCCTTCTTCGTGTCCGGGTGGATGCCGGGGAGGATGGTGCCGCCGTAGACGAAGACGCCGGGGCGGTTGAGGCGCGCGAGGGCCATGATGCAGCCGGGCATGTTCTTGTCGCAGCCGCCGACGGTGACGATGCCGTCGAAGCCTTCGCCGCCGCTCACGGTCTCGATCGAGTCGGCGATGACTTCGCGGGAGACGAGCGAGTAGCGCATGCCGGGCGTGCCCATGCTGATGCCGTCGGAGACGGTGATGGTGCCGAAGATGATGGCCTTGCCGCCCGCGGCGTTGGCGCCGGCCTCGGCTTCGACGGCGAGCTTGTCGATGTGCATGTTGCACGGCGTGACCATGCTCCAGAGCGAAGCGATGCCGACGACGGGCTTCTTGAAATCCTCCTCGGAGAAACCGACCGGACGGAGCATCGAGCGCGCGCCGGCGCGGCTCGGGCCGTCGTGGATGACGGAGGAATGTTTGCGGGTGTGATCGGGGGTGTTGCTCATGGAATTCGGGATTCGGGAAACGGAAAACGGAAAGGAAACGCGAGCGAACCAGCGGCCGCGGGGCCGGGCAATGACAGAGTGAGGGGGGGGGCGCGGCGGCGGCCGGCGGCGACTTCAGGCGGCGGGAAACTCGCGGCGGTGGGTGGCGGCGATGCGGTCGCGCCAGGCTGCGGTCACGCCGGCGGCGGCCGCGAATTCCGGCCAGCGGACGGCGGCGGCCAGGACTTCCTCGAGGATGGTCTCGGCGCGACCGCGTTTCATCAGCGCGGCCTGCGCGACGGCGGCGAAATCCGCGCGCGTGAAGCCATCGCGTTTGCCGTTGAGCGTCATCTGGTGGGACGCGGTCCACGCGCCGTCGGGGTTGTAGCTGTAGGTGACGTCGAAGGCCGGCGCGAGGGTCCAGCGCCCGGCCTTGTCCATGAGGAAGGCGATGTTCTTCACGTGGTCGTCCTGGTTGCGCGCGACGACGTTGAAGAGCATGCGGCGGAATTGTTCCTCGACGGCGGCCATCGGCAGGCCGAGCCGGCGGATCGCGAGAATGGCCTGCTCGTAGGCGTGGGCCCCGGCCTGGTTGAAATCGGCGTGCGTGAGCGCGCAGAGCGATTGGAGGTGCAGTTTGCCGCCGCCGGCGGGGCGGTCGAAGCGGCGCGTCATGAAGTGGCGGCGGCCGTTTTCCTCCAGCAGGCGGCAGTCGCTCATCGTGATGCCGGCGGCGCGGGCCATGAGGTGGTAGGCGTATTCGACGGCGCCGTAGCCCTGCGGGTCGTCGAGTTCCTTGTCGCGGTTGGCGGAGACGCCGTCGAATTTCAGCAACCAGTACTCGAAGCCGTCGCCGGCCGCGATCTGGCCGGAGCGGACCTCGTGGGTCGCGGGGTTCCAGGCGATGACGGCCTTGGCCCGCGCGCCGCCGGCGGAGGTGCCGACGCGGAGGATGTCGTTGAGCGCCTTGACCCGGGCGGGGCCGGCGAAACTCCCGCGGAGGGCGCCGCGTTGCGAAAGAATTTCCGAAGCGAGCTGCACGAGCGCGTCGATCTCGATGCCGGCGGCGCGGCGCGGGCGCGGGCCGAGGGCCGGGGCGAATTCGAGCGCGCCCATGCCGCGCGAGCCGGTGTAGCAGAGACGTTCGATGGGGCCGAATTCGGCGGGAGTGCGGCCCTGGCTGGCGAGCCACGCGTCGATGAGGGCGTTGCCGAATTTGTCCGGCAGCGAGTCGGCCAGCAGGCCGGGCAGGCCGTGAAACGTGTTCCGCGGCAGCGCCGGGAATTCGTAGATCGCGGGGCCGAGCGGCATCGTCAGCGGCGCGAGTTCGATCCCGCTGCCGAGAAAATCGGGCGCGTACTCGAAGGCCGCGAAATCGCGTTCCGGGGACATCGCCACGGCGCCGATGGTGCGGCCCCAAAGCTGGACTTCGGCGATCACGGCGTTTCTCCCCAAGTCCAGGTTTTTGGCGCGGCCGGACTGGCCGGCGCCGACCGCCCCGAGGCGCGGCCGCGCGGTCGCCCCTGCAGCCGCAGTTGCGTCATCGGGCTCGGGCCGGTCTCCGGCACCAGGGAATCGAGCCGCGCGAGCAACCCAAGTGCTCGGCAGATCCGGATGAAACCGGAGAGTTGCGTCGCGGCCGCGCCCTGTTCGAGCCGTTGCACGGTGCGGAGACCGAGACCGGCCTGCGTGGCAACCTGCTCCTGCGTGAGATTCTGGGCGAGGCGGTGGCGCGCCAGACGTTCCCCGAGGTGCTTCAGGACGTGATCATCAGTCAAAAGAGACTCGGCTTTCATCACGCCATTGATGGCGCTTTAAGGCCGAATAGCAACATAAAGCGCCATTAGTGGCGCGTAGTATGGTTAGAACAAAGCGTCTAAAATGGCGTTTAATGCTCGAAAGCGAGCTTAAGACGCCATTTTTGGCGCTCTCACGGCTGGAGCGAGACGTAGCGGTAGTCCGTGTGTTCCATCGGGGTGGGCGCCCAGCCCTTGAGGGCGGGGTGGGCGAGGTACACGTGGGAGTTGAAGTAGACGGGGATGATGGGTGCGGCGTCGAGGACGAGGGCCTCGGCTTGGGCGAGCACGGCGGCGCGGGCGGCGGGATCGGCGAGGGTATTGGCGCGGTCGCCGAGGGCGTCGTAGGCAGGGTCGGCCCAGCCGGTCTGGTTGTTGCCGGAGTCGCTGCGCCACATGTCGAGGAAGGTGGTGGCGTCGAGGTAGTCCGCGGTCCATGTGCCGAGCACGAGTTGGAAATCGCCGGCGCGCCGGCGGGCGAAGACGGTCTTCTTTTCCTGGTTGGCGAGGCGGAGCTCGATCCCGAGCTCGCGGCGCCAGGCTTGCTGCAGCGCCTCGCTGACGAGGCGGAGGATCTCGGCGTTGTGGAACAGCACCTCGAGCGTCGGGAAACCCTTGCCGCCGGGGAAACCGGCTTCGGCCAGGAGCTGCCGGGCCGCCGCGGGATCGTAGGCCCGCCGCGCCGGGGGCGTGTATCCGGCGAGAAAGGACGGCACGAAGGTCGGTGCCGGCTGGCGGCCGCCGGGCAAAATTTTGGTGGCGAGGGCGTCGCGGTCGACCGCGAGGGCGAGCGCGCGGCGGACGCGCGGGTCCTGCAGCGGCGGGACCTTGGTGTTGAGCCGGAAGAAATGCGTTTCGAGCAGCGGATCGAGGCGCAGGGTCGGCGCGCCCTCGCGTTGCAGCGGCTGCACCTTGGCCAGCGGCACGGCCCAGGTGAGATGGAGTTGGCCGGCGCGGAAGGCGCGTTCTTCGGCGTCCATCTGGTCGATCGGGTAGAAGTGGATCGCGTTGAGTTTGACGCGGGCGCGATCCCAGTAGGTCGGCGACTTCTCCACCACGACGCGGCGGTTGAGCGACCATTCCTTCAGGACAAAGGGACCGCTGCCCACGAGCGCGCCGGGGAGCGTCCACTTCGTGCCGCGTTGCAGCGGATCGCCGACGGCGGCGATGGAGCGGACGTGCACGGGGCGCCACGGCGAATTGAGCAGAATCTGGAGGAAGTAGGGCGCGGGGTAGGCGAGCGTCACGACGAGCGTGCGGGCATCGGCGGCGCGGACGCCGACGGTGCCGAAGTCCTTGGACTGGCCTTTGTGGAAGGCCTCGGCTCCGCGCAGCACATAAAGGAAGTAGGCGTATTCGGCGCCGAGGGCGGGGGAGAGGAGTCGTTTCCAGGAGTCGACGCAGTCCTGCGCCGTCAGGACGTCGCCGTTGGACCATTTGGCATCCGCGCGCAGGTGGAACGTGTAGACGAGACCGTCCGGGGAGATTTCCCAGCGTTCCGCCAAGGCGGGCACCGGTGCCAGGCTGCCGGGTTCGAAACTGACCAAGGGGTCGAAGAGGGCCTGGATGATTTTCGAATCGTTGGTGCTGGTGACGGTCTGGGGATCGAGGTCGGAGGGCTCGGCGCCGATGCTGAAGTGCAGAATGCCGGCCCGCGCATCGCGGTCGGCGACCGTTTCGCGCCGGGCGCAGCCGGCGAACAGGAGAACCAGGCAGGTGAAAACAGGGGCAAGGCGGCGGAGCGGCGGCATGGGAAGCGGAGGAAGCAGACGCGAGGCCGCGGCGGAAAGGGAAGTCCCAATTGCCGCGACGGGCCGGCGGACGGCGGCAGAGATTCGGGTTGCACGAGCCCCGGCGCGGTTCATCACTCGGGGCGATTTTACCCGCATGGCATTCAATCTGAAAAAGGTGCTGAAGGCGTTGTTGCTGTCCACGAGCCAGCCGCTCGCGATCAAGGATATCCAGGCGGCCTTCACGCGGTTTCACGAGCAGGCCGAGCAATTGGGCATGACGGAAACCGAAGCTGCGGTGGAAGGTCCGGGGGCCGAAGGCGAAGCGGCGCCCGCGGCCGACGGGGCCGCGGAGATGCCCGCGACGGACGCGTCGGCCACCGCGGCGGTGGCGGCGGAACCGGCCGAGGAAGTGATCGCACCGCCGGAGGATCCCGAACTTTACGCGGATGTCCCGTCGTTGATCACCGCGACGCAGATCCGCGAGGCCATGGATCAGATCGCGGCCGACCTGCGGCTGGCCGACGACGGCATTTTGCTGATCGAAGGCAACGCCGGGTACCGCATCGTCACGCATCCGCGCCTGGCGCGCTGGGTGCGGATTTTGCGGCAGGAACCGGCCCCCGTGAAACTCACGCAGTCGGCCATCGAGACCCTCGCGGTCATTTCCTATCGGCAGCCGGTCACCCGCGGCGAAATCGAGACCATCCGCGGCGTCTCCGCCGAAGCCGGCGTCAACAAGCTGCTCGAGCGCGACCTGATTTACATCGTGGGCCGCGCCGACGCCCCCGGCCGCCCGATCCAGTACGGCACGACGGACCAGTTTCTCGAGTTCGTCGGCATCAAGTCCCTCGACGAATTGCCCGCGTCCGACGTTCTCTCCTCGCGCCAGATCGACGAGTGGCTGAAGACCACGGAAAACTCCCACACCCCGACCGACACCGACATGGGTCTCGCGGACGAGCAGTTGCCGCTCGAGGCGCCCGCGCCGGAGCCGGCCGAAGCCGTGGCCGCCGCAGACCCGGCGCCGGCAACCGAGACCGAAACGCCGGCGGCGGACGTACCCGCCGCGCCCGAAACCCCGAAGGAATGACCATGGACCTCGGCCCCATCCGCGAGAAAATCGACGTCATCGACCGGCAGTTGGTCGAATTGCTGAACCAGCGCCTCACGCTCGCCGCCGAGATCGGCAAAGTGAAGCGCAGCACGGGCGGCCAGATCTATGCCGCGGAGCGCGAGGACGCCGTGCTCCGCAAGGTGTCCGGCCGCAATTCCGGCCCGATCAAGAACGAGGCGCTGCACGCCATTTACCGCGAGATCATGTCGGCCGCGATCGCGTTGGAAAAGGCGCTGCTCATCGCGTACCTCGGGCCCGAGGCCAGCAACACGCACGCGGCCGCGATGAAGAAGTTCGGCGCCAGCGTCGACTACCACGCGATGCCGACGGTGAGCGACATCTTCACCGCGGTGGAGAAAGGCGAGACCGACTACGCCGTGATCCCGATCGAGAATTCCACCGAGGGGTCGGTCCGCGAGGCGCTGGACAGCTTCGTCGAGAGCGACGTGAAAATCGTCGCGCAGATCTACCTCGAGATCAACCACGCCCTCATTTCCAACTCGGCGCTCGAGGACATCGAGCGCGTGTACTCGAAGGACCAGGCGCTGGCGCAATGCCGCCATTGGCTGCAGCGCCATCTGCCCAACGCGCAGCTCGTGGACGCGCCCAGCACGTCGCGCGCGGTGCAATTGGCGAAACAGGAACCGGGCACCGCCGCGATCGCCGGCGAATTGGCCGCCGAGCATTACGACGTGCCGGTGGTGGTGCGGAACATCCAGGACAAGGCGGACAACACGACGCGGTTCTTCGTCATCGGCAAACAACCCACCGGTCCCGTCGGCGCCGGCAAGGATCTCACCAGCCTGCTGGTCTCGCTCGGCGACGAGGCGGCCTCGCATTCCGGGGCGCTGCTCAAAATGCTGATGCCGCTCGCGGAACGGGGTATCAATCTTTCGAAGATCGAATCCCGTCCGAGCAAGAAACGGCCGTGGGATTACTATTTCTTCCTCGATGTCACCGGCCACTACGAGGACCCGGCGATGAAGGAAGCGCTGATGGAGCTGAAGAAATTCTGCCCGCTCGTGAAGTGGCTCGGCAGCTATCCGGCGGTCAGCTGATCGAGCGCGGGGCGTAGGGATTGGTCCGCTCCGGGAAGGCCGTCCGGCCGCGTTGCACGGCACGCAGCGCGCCGATCAGCAGGGCGCGGGTCGCCGGTTTGAAAATGTAGCCGCTGGCTCCGGCGTTTTCCGCCTTCTGCACGCTGGCCGGATCGCGGTTCGCCGAAAAGACGAGCACGCGCGTGGCCGGGCTGATCCGCAACACCTCGCGCGTCGCGGAGATGCCGTCGAGGCCCGGCATGTTCAGGTCCATGATGACGAGATCGGGTTTGGTCGCGCGGACCTGATCGACGGCGTCGGGACCGTTGAGCGCCTCGCCGACAATCTCGATGTCGCCTTCGGCCAGCAGCAGCGCCCGCAGAATCGAACGGACCGAATCATGGTCGTCGGCGAAAAGCACGCGCAGCCTCGGCCGGTCGCAGCGCGGCGGAGGCTCCGCTCCGGCCCGGAGCGCGGCAAACGGGGAGGCTGAATCGGATTCGAGGGTGGGCACCGGCCGGGGCGGGAACGGATGGCCGGACTCCGCCCGCAAAATGCGCGACCGGAGAATTTCCAGTTGCAGCAAGAACTCCCGGTCCTGTTCCGACAATTCCGCCGACGCTCCTTGGATGACCTTCAGGGCTTGGTCGAGGGATTCGAGAATGCGGTGGTACTGCTCGGGGCTCACGGCGGCTCGGCAAGCGCTCTGGAGCGGCGCGCCTGACTTGTTAAGTTCCACGGTTGTCCGACGATTACCAGCAGATTTATCCGCCGGAAGCGGACCGCGTCAGCGTCGGCCCGGGATCAGCAAGTAGAGGAGGACGACACCGACGGCGACGGCGGCCAGCGCGGCGAGGAAGTAGAGGAAACAGCCTTTGCGAACATCGCTCTTCAGCGCCGTCTCCGGCACGCGATATTCCTGAAGGATCGTGTCGGCCACCGGCGTCATGGGCGGCGGATCTTCGAAGCTCGACGCGGGCGTCAAGGCCGGGAGCGCGGGCGGATGGGTCGCCGCCGCCGGTGCTGCGCCGGCCGGGGCGGCGCCGGACTCGCGGGCAATCTCCGCATCCAGCCACGTCAGATGGGACTGGACGAGCGCCCGTTGGCGGCGGAGTTCGGCGAGGCGATCGGACATTTTTCCGACGGTGGCGGGGGGGCGCGGGGCCGGGCAAGCCTGCGGGCAAAGTGGAAAGCAAACAGGCCGGTCCCGAAGGACCGGCCTGCGAAAGACAAAACGATCGAACCGGATCAGGCCGTGACGACGGCGACCTTGCGGTGCACCTTGTCGTACTTGACCGTGCCCGCCTCGAGGGCGAACAGGGTGTGATCGCGGCCCATGCCGACGTTCTTGCCCGCGTGGAGCTTCGTGCCGCGCTGGCGGACGATGATGCCGCCGGCGAGGATCGATTGGCCGCCGAAGACCTTCACGCCCAGACGCTGGGAGTGGCTGTCGCGACCGTTGGAAGATGTGCCCTGACCTTTCTTGTGCGCCATGACTTGGTTCTCCTTAAGCGTTGATGGAATTGATCTTGATCACGGAAAGCTCCTGGCGATGGCCGCGTTTGCGCTCCATGCCCTTGCGCTTCTTCTTCTTGAAAACGATGACCTTGTCGCCGCGCTTGTTCTCGAGAATCGTGGCGGAAACGGAAGCGCCCGCGAGGGTCGGCTTGCCCACCTTGAAGCTCTCGCCTTCGCCGGCCGCGAGCACGTCCTTGATCTCGACGATCGCGCCTTTTTCGGTGCCGGGATAGCGGTTAACGGTCAGAATGTCTCCCTCGGACACAGTGAACTGCTGGCCTTGGGTTTTGATGGTCGCTTTCATAAATAAAACTGCGGAATAAGCGGTTCGGCGGAAGTGAACGCAAGGATTTATTTGGAAATCTCCGGCACCGCAGGCAGCGGAAATTCCGCGACGCCGGGGTGGGCCGCGTTGGCCGCCGCCAAGGGCAGCGCGAACTCCACCGCGGAGCGCAAATCCACTCGCCGGACGTGCAGCGCAAACAAGATTCCGGCGAGCAACACGTCGCCCGAACCCGTGGCGGAAACTTCCCGGATCGCCGGCGGTGTCGCCGCCGCCGCCGGTTGCCCTCGACCGGCGAGCCAGACAGAGCGCGGGCCGTCGGAGACGACCCAACTCGTCCGCGGCCGCGCGGCAACGGCCGCATCGAGACTCGCCGCGAGGTCGCCCGGCTCGCCGAGCGCGCGGTATTCGTCGGCGTTGATCTTGATGAGCGTCGCGCCCGATTCCGCGACAAACCACGGCAGCGGCGGCCCGTAGGTGTCGGCCACGAGGACGCCGCGCGCGGACCAGCGGCGCAGCGCGGCGCGCAGCGGATCGAAGGCCGCATCGGCCCAGCCGGGCAGACTGCCGCACACGGCGAGCACCGCGCCGTCGGGCTGGGCTTCAAGGTAGGCGGCGGCGGCCCGGATCGCCGCGGCGTCGGGCGCGACATCGGGCCCGAGAAACGTTGTCTCGCCGACGGTGCCGTCGCGGGAACGCACCACGGTGCCGCTGCGCGTCGCCGCCGTCGTCGCGAACAACTCGGCGGCGAAACCGCGGGCGCGCAGCCAGGCGGTGCATTCCGCGCCGGCGGCGCCGCCCGCGAAGGCGAGGGCGGTGTTGGCGGCGCCGAGGCGCGACAACATTTTGGATACGTTGATGCCCTTGCCGCCGACCTGGAAGCTGGCGGCGACCGCGCGTTGGGTGCGGCCCGGCGCCCAGCGTTCGAATTCGAGGGTGCGTTCGGCGAGCAAATTGCCGGTGAGCGTGAAGAGAGCGGCGGCGGTCATCGGCGGGGCGGCGGGGTCGGGCGTTCCTTCTGTTGCCGGTAGAAGACGTAGTTCACAAGGAAGCTCAGGCCGAACACGCCGCTCAGCGTGCGGATGTTGCGCATCGCGCCGAACACCATCGTGAGCGGACTCGCCTGCGGTTCATGCACGCGCAGCAGCAAGAAACATCCGGCCAGCGCGAGCACGGGTTGCAGCAGAAAGCAGACATAGTGCACCGCAAATACATCCGTCCAACGGGTCAGCGCCCACGTCAGGACGGCCCCGCCGGTCACGGGTGCGATCGCGGCCACGAGCGACGTCGTCGCGAGGTTTACGCCGATGGCAAAGTTCTTCGCCTCGACCGGGATCAGCCGCAGCAGAATCGTGAATTGCCCGAGGATGAAGCCCGCGCTCGTGGCGCCGCCCCAGATCCACATCGCATAGAGGAGATTCCGGTTGTCCGGTTCGAGGAAGCACCAGAGGAAATTCTGCAGCTGCCAAAGGATCAGCGAGAACGTCATCACCGACTTGTTGCCGTAGCGGTCGAGCAGATGGCCCCAGGCCGGCAGCGCGAGCGCGCCGCTGAGTTGCGCCAACGTCGAGAGCAGGCCGACTTCGAAGGCGGACAAGCCGAGCTGGTCGAACATGAAGAGATGGTAGAACGGGCCGAAGCAATTGGCCGCGAAAGACCACACCGCGCCGAAGGCGATGAAGACGAGCAGCGACCTCGAGCCGAGGACGATCCGCACCTGTTCGCGCAACGGCAACGCGGCGGCGGCGGTTTCGCGCGACGGGCGCGTCGGGCTGATCCATTGCCAATAGAGCGAGCACATCCGCATCGCGACGGCGCCGGCGATCAGCACCTGGAAAACGCGGATGCCGTAGTTCCATTGCGCGAGCGACCAGCCGGCCACGAGCATGAAGGTGAGCGTGGAGAACTGCACCGTGCCGTTGCGCCGGCCGAAGTATTTGCCGCGGATGCGCGGCGGCACCCATTCCTGGACCCAGGCGTTCCACGACACGCCGGAAACGGCTCCGAAGCAGCTCGTGGCCAGAAACCAGACGATCAACCAGCGGCCCGCCGCGGCGGGATCTTCGCGCTGCAACCACGGGAGCGCGACGCCGAGCACCGACCAGCCCAGCAGATGGCCGACGGAGGCGGAAATGGAGACGATCTTCGGCGGTTTCCAGCGGGCCAGAAACGGCGCGATGAAGATCTGCAGGAAGTTGCCGAGAAACGGCAGGGCGCAGATCAGTCCGATCGTCGTCTTCGGGAGCGGGAAGGCCTTCGCCACCAGCGCGGTCATGAAGACGTTTACCGGCAGCGACATCGTCACAATCGGCATGGCCATCACGCCCTCCGCCGTGCTGAGACGGAGGGAGCGGGCGAGGTCGGCCTTGGATTGGAGCGCAGCGGTGCGCGCGGCGGTTGCGTTCACGGGACGGGAAGGTGCAATCCATACCGGATGCCTGCCGGAGTTGAAGCGAAAGAATTGCAGCGGAAGAAAACGGTGGCGCTGGCCCGCGGTCTTCTGGGCAAGCATCTCGTCCGGCGGTTCGCGGACGGCCGCACCGAGGCGCGGTTGATCGTCGAAACGGAAGCCTACGACGGGGAGCGCGACCTCGCGTGCCATGCACGGGTGGGCCTTACCGCGCGCACCGCCGTGATGTACGAGCCCGGCGGCTGCTGGTATGTGTATTTGTGTTACGGCGTGCACGAGATGCTGAACCTCGTCGTCGGGCCCGCCGGCTGGCCCGCGGCGGTGCTGATCCGCGGCGTGGCCGGTGCGATCGGACCGGGCCGGCTCACGCGGCAACTGGAGATCGATCGGCGCTTCAACGCGCGCTCCGCGCTCGATCCGGCTTCCGGGCTCTGGCTGGAAGATCGCGGTTTGCGGATTCCGCGCGGCGCGATTTCCGCCGGACCGCGCGTCGGGGTCGACTACGCCGGTCCGGTTTGGGCGGCGAAGCCGTGGCGGTTCACACTGGCGCAAACGGCGTGGCCCGCACTGCCGCCAGCACCTCCGCCACGCTGAGCTGTTCCAACGTGTCGCCGCGGCGCAACACCGTGACGGCGGAAAACGGCGGCGCCCACATCGCCGGATCAGTCGGACCGAAGAGCAGCACACAGGTCCGCCCGCAGGCGGCGGCGAGATGGCTGATGCCGGAATCGTGGCCGAGGAACAGCCCGCCGCCGGCGAGGCGGGCCACCAAGGTCTCGAGCTCGGGTTGGCGCCAGACGGCGGCAAGGGGAGGGAGGTCGTTGCTCCAGTGCGCTGCTTCCGCTTCGCCGAGCACCAGCGCAACGGGTCGGCCGAGTTCGCGGATCAGCTGCCGCCACGCCGCGGCCGGCCAGTTCTTGCGCGGCGAGCCACTGCCGGGATGGATCACGATCGGCGCGAAGTCCGACGCCGGGGGAATTCCCGGCAAAGGCAGCAACGCGGTTCTCGGTTCGACCGCGCCCAACCCGAGGGGGGCGAGCGCATCGAGGTAGTGCTGCGCCGCCGGCGCGGACACGGGCCAGGCCGCCGCCGTCAGGAAGGTTTGCCGCGGGTGCAGGGGGAAACGCCGTTGCAGTTCCCCGTCCGGATCGGGCCAGAAATTGACGACGAGGTCGAAGTCCCCGAGCCAAGCGGCCAACTCGGGCGCCAACGGACCGGCGCCGTAGAGTCCCGCCCATCGGGCCTCGTGCTGCGGATGCACGGCGTCGAGCCAACCGCGATTTTTCGCGAGCGCGGCCGCGGTGGCGTTGCCGACGAGTTCGATGCGGGCGGCGGGCCAACGCGCGCGGAGCGCGGCCAAGGCGGGCAAAGTGACGATGAAGTCGCCGAGGGCGCCGCCCCTAAGAACCAGCACGCGGCGCATCGGGAACGGCGGCACCTGGCGCGGCCGCGGGTGCGGCCGTGGTCGCGGCCGGCGGCTCGTACGAATCGAGGGTGGCGGTGCCGGTGCCGATTTTGAATTCGACCTCGAAGCGGACGGGGAGCCGGCGTTCGTCCTGGGCGATCCAGACCCGTACGGTGCTGCCGCGTTTGAACATGCCCTTGGGCGGACCTTTTTCCATCCGCGGCTCGAGCACGAGGGTGTTGAATTCGCCCAGGCCGGTACGGAGTTTTTCGAAACGCAGCGCGTAAAGGGTGAGCTCGTAGAAATCGTCGTCGAAGAGCACGAGGGCGTCGCGCTTTTCGCCGGGCTGCAGGTTCCAGGTCCGCGTTTGCAGCAGCGCCATGATGAGATCCGCGGGATCGCCCTCGGGCATGGGCAGACCGCGGGGAGGTTGGGGCGGCTGTGTTTTCGTGTAGGTGGCGAGGCGCGCCGCGTAATCGAAGGCGACCGAGTGCTCCTGCTGTTTGCCGCGCGTCGCGGACCGTTCCTGCAACGCGAGCAGTTTTCCGGTGGCGAGATCGAAGGTCGACTCCGCCCGCGCCTCGAAGGGCAGCAGCAGTTTCGCGAGCCGGCGCGTCGTCGTCGTGGTCGTCACCAGCAGCCGGCCGGCAGCGGCCGGATCGTTCGCGGCGGCGACCTTGATCTCGCCGGCGCCCGGGACGACGGTCCAGGAGACCCGGTAGTTGAGTTGCTCGCCGGCCTGCAGGGGCAGCGGCGCCGCGGCCGAGGGCAGGCAAACGAGACCCGCCGCGGCGAGCAGAATGACCAAACGCGCAATCATGGCGCGGGAGCCTCGGCGGGCCGGAGAGAAATGGGCAGCGGAAAAATGCGGTGCGGTGCGATCACCCAAAGTGCGTCCCCGGGGGCGCGCCTTTCGTTCCATGCCGTGCCGGCCGCCCAGGGCGAAAACGCCGGCAAGATCAGGCGCGAACCGGAATCGGCCAGAGCGGGAAACTTCAGCCGCGAGCCCGGGCCGGCCTCCAGGTGCGCCGCCGGATGGTGGTGGCCGACGACTTCCGTGCAGCCGGTCGGCACCGGTTCGTCGCGGTCGCCGTGGTGGAAAAACCAAGGGCCTGCGCGCAACGTGCGTTGCACCGCGCCGGCCCAGCGGCGGTCGTGGTTGCCGGCGAGGACCGTGACCGGCACGGCCGAACGCGCGAGGTAGGCTTCCGCCGCCGCGGCGCCCTCGGCCGCATGCACGCTGTCGCCGAGCCACACCATGGCCGCCGGCGCATAGTCGGCCGCGAGGGCGTCGAGTCGGTCCGCAAGCTCCGCATCGCCCCACAGGGGCATCAGATTGCCGCGCGCGCGGTGGCTTTGCGCATAGCCCCAGTGCAGGTCCGCCACGACCAGCCACCGGAATTCGGCGAGCCAGAGGGCCCGCCGCGCATCCAGCCACGCGCCCGGACGGATCTCCTGCCGCACGGCGGCGGGCCGGGACGAAGGGACGGGAGCGGGCATCGGCGCCACCGTGCCGGCGGGGGCGGTCGGGATCAAGCGGTCCCTCCGGCTTACGTTTCGAGGCGGCCGTACATGTCGTGGTAGAGGCGCTCGACGGTGGTTTCCGGGTCCTCCAAAGTCATGGTTTCCCGGATACGGCTGACGAAGAGGCCGAAGGCGAAGGGGCTCACGCGCGGCGTTTCCCGGAATTGCCAGGGCCGCGCGGCGGCCGCATCGAGAAAGTCCAGCGCCCGCGGCAGGTCGAGAAAACGCAGCGTCGCCTCCGCATAGGCCTCGGCGAGCAGCGGATGGTCCGGTTCGTGTTGGCGCAGGACCTCGAAGATGATTTCGGCGCTCCACTGCAGCGAGCGGGCGCCGCGCTCCTGGCCGCGGACGCGCCGCGGGACCATGAGGCCGGTCTGGGCGACGCCGCGGAATTGCCATTTCACGAGGTTGCTCTCCGCCAGCGCGGCGCGCAGCGACGCCTCCGCGCCGGCGCGGGCGAACAGCGCCGGCCACTCGCCGGGCGCCGGTTCCTGGAACGGCTGCAGCGTGAGCATGAAGCCGTAGTCGTCGATGGTCGCGAGGGCGTTGCCGCCCTTGGCCAGGTGGACGCGGTGCGCGACGATGCGGGACAGCGTGTCGTTGGCGGAGCGGCCGATCGGCGTATGGAAAAACCAATGCCGCAGCGCCGGCGCCGGGTGGCGCTCGACGAGCGTGAAATCGGCGGTCGGGATCGCCGACAGTTGCGCCTGCAGCGCGAAGTGGGCGGCGAGGGCGCGCGCGTTGGTCTCGCTCAGGCCGTACTCGGTGCCGAGCCAGGCGGCCGCGGAGCCGGGGCCGCCGGCGCCGCCGATCAGGCGCGCCAGCACGGTGCGCATCCGGACCACTTCGGCGGCGAGTCCCGAGGCGAGGGGCATCTTGTTGGCGTTCCAGCGGGGCACGGTCGGCGTCGCGGAATCGGCCGCCGCGACGCGGGCGGTAAGCAGGCGCGTGGCCACGAGGCGCAACGGCCGGGCGTTGAGCACGAAGACATCGCCGGGTCGCAGACCTTTCATGAACGACTCCTCGACCTCGCCGACCGCGCGCCGGCCGAGCCGGACCTGCACCATGTTCTCGGTCACGATGGTGCCGGCATTCTGGTAGAAATCCCGCGCGACGCCGGCGTGCGTCGTCACGAGCACGCCGCGGTCGTCGAGTCGCACTTTGCCGAACACCGCTTCGTACTGGCGCTCGAGCGCGACGCCGCCGCCGGCCAAGTAGCGGAGCACGCGGTCGAAGGCGTCGCGGGCCAGGTCGCGGAACACGGCGGTCCGCCGCAGCAGGGCGAAGGCGTCGTCCGCCGTGGTGTCGGCGAATATCGCGCAGCTCACGAGGGTCTGGGCCAGGACGTCGTAGGGATTGCGATGGATGCGCACGGGCTCGAGCGCGCGCCGCGCCATCATGCGCGCGGTGACGGCGCACTCGGCGAGGTCGTTGATGTTGCTGGCGACGAGCACGCCGTGGCTGGTGCGCCCGGGGCCGTGGCCGGAGCGGCCGATGCGTTGCAGTGCCCGGGCCACGCCCTTCGGGGCGGAGATCATGACCACGGTGTCGATCGCGCCGATGTCGATGCCGAGCTCGAGCGAGGTCGAGCAGACCACGGCGCGCAATTCGCCGCGTTTCAGGCGGTCCTCGACAGCCAGCCGGAGTCCGCGGTCGAGCGAGGCATGGTGGACTTCGATCTGCCCGGCGAGGGCGGGCAGGACCTGTTTCAGGCGCAGACCGATGCTCTCCGCGCCGCTCCGGGTGTTGGTGAAGACCAGGACCGTCCGCTTCTGCGCCACCCAGGTGCCGAGTTCCGCCAGCAGCCGGTTCGCCGTGTAACCGGCGGCAGGATACGCGTGCTCGCGCAAGGGCGAGAACACCTCGATGCGGGCCGGCGTTTCGTCCGTCACCTCGAGGATCCGGCAGGGCCGGCCCGGACCGACGAGAAACTCCGCCACTTCCGCGAGCGGCGCAACCGTGGCCGAAAGCCCGATGCGGACGGGGGCGGCCGCGGCGCCGGCCTCGAGCCGTTCCGCGGCCACGCTCACGAGGCTGCCGCGCTTCGATTCCGCCAGCACGTGCAGCTCGTCGAGAATGAGAAAGCGGACGCGGGCCAGCGCGGGCCGCCACGCCGGTTGGCTGAGCAGCAGCGTCAGGCTTTCGGGGGTGGTGACCAGAATGTGCGGCGGACGGCGTCGTTGTTTCGCGCGCTCCGCCGCGGGCGTGTCGCCGGTCCGGGCCCCGATTTTCAGCCAGTCCCAGCCGAGTTCGGCCACCGGTTGGGCGAGGTTTTTCTGCAGGTCGTAGGCCAAGGCGCGCAGCGGCGACACGTAGAGGGCGACGATCCCTTCGCCGCGCTCGCCGGATTCTCGGGCGCGCCGCAGGAAATCGAAGACGCCGAGGAAGGCCGCGAGGGTCTTGCCGCTGCCGGTGGGAGCGGAGAGCAGCACGGAGCGCCCGGCGAGGATCTCGGGCAGGGCCGCGGCCTGCGCGGGCGCCAAGGTTCCGAAGCGGCTGGCGAACCACGCCTGCAATTCCGGATGCAGCGCGGCGAGGGCGGGGTCGGGCCGAGGAGCGGGGACACGTTTCACGGGCCGGCGGGATACTGGGCCGGACCGACGTCGCCCGTGCCCGCGAGCAGACGGCAGGTGTCGAGGGTGTCGATCTCGAGCACCGTTTTGTCGGTCCGGATCCGCGCGATGCGGGGAAACCGCAGGGCGAATCCGCTTTCGTGGCGCGGGCTCGGCTGGATCGAGTCGAAGGCGATCTCGAGCACCGTATCCGGCACGACCGCACGGTAGCGGCCGCGGAGGTCGAGGGTGTGCGCGAGAAAGTGCTCGGTCAGGCCGGCGATCTCGAGGTCCGTGAGTCCGGAATACGCTTTGCCGACGGTCAGCAGCCGGTCCGCCTGCGCCGCGTCGCGGATCGCGAACGTGTAGTCGCTTAGCACCTCGCGGCGTTTGCCGTGGCCGTATTCGACCCCGACGACGACGACATCGAGCGTCGCGTAGGCCTTCTTGAGTTTCAGCCAAGCCTGGCCGCGCCGTCCGGGCGTGTACGGACTCGCGGGGTCCTTGGCCATGAGCCCTTCGTTGCCGCGCTGCCGGGCCGCGAGGAAAGCCGCCTCGATCTCGGCGGCGGTGGCGGCGGATTGGACCGGCGCGAGGCCGAAGCCGGGCACGGCAAGGGCGAGCACCTGCACGAGCAGCCGGCGCCGTTCGGCAAGCGGCGCCGCGAGCAGCGAGGTGCCGTCGCGCCAGAGCAGATCGTAGCAGGAGAGGGCGACGGGGATCTCGGCGCCGAGGAAGAAATCGTCGCCCTTGCGCCCGAGCCGTTTCTGCAATTCGGCAAACGGCAGGGCGCGGCCGTCGCGCCACGCGAGCAATTCGCCGTCGCAAATCAGATCGCCGGGCAACGCAGCCGCGGCCCGGACCAAGTCGGGAAACTGGCCGGTGATTCGCTTGAGGTCGCGCGAGTACAGCTCGATCCGCGCGCCCTGTTTGTGGAGCTGGCAGCGGATGCCGTCGTATTTTTCCTCGAGCCACACCGGGGCGGGCAGCCGGGCGAGAATCGCCTCGGCCGTGGACTCCGGACTCGCGAGCATGAATTGCAGCGGATGAAAAACCCGCAGTTTGATGGCGCCGAGCCCGCCGCTCCGGGCCGCGTGGGCGACGACGGCCAAATCGCCGCAAAGCAAATTGGCCTCGCGCACGGCCGCGAGGGGAACTCCGGCGGCGGCGGCCACGGCTTCCTCGACGAGCCCGTCCTTCAGGCCGATCCGCAGATCGCCCAGCGCGATCTTCACAAAGTACTTCGCTTCGGTCGCCGTCATCGCCGCCAGCAGGCGCCGGAACGATTTGAGTTTCGCTTCCGGTCCGCGCGCGGCCGCGATCGTGGCGAAGCCGGCGTCCAGCTCCGCCAGCGTCGGCAGCCCGGCGCCCGGCCGCGCCGCGAGCAGCGATTCGGTGGCGTCGCCGGCGTCCGCATAACGATGGTACGCCGTCCGATATTCGGCCTCGGTCATGCCGGCGGCTTCGAGGACCGCGCGTTTGATCGCGACCCAGCCGAGGCCGAGGGTGCGGCCGTCGGCCTGCGGGAAGGCGCGGCCCGAGGCGAAGACCGTGGCGCGGGCCGTATCCGCGGCGGGCAGACCGGCAAGGTAGGCGGCGAGCGCGGCGACCTTGTCGCGTTTGCGGGTCGCGGCGCGCACGGCTTCGGCGGCGGCGGCGAAACGGCGGAACGCATCCGGCGCTCCGGCCGGTGCCGCCGGCGGCGCGCCCGCCGCGTCCGCCGCCGGCTGGACGTGCGGTTTCGGCGCCGCCGGCAGGCCGAGGTCCAGTTGGTTATCCTCGCCGATCGCCCAAGCTTCGACGCCGCGTTCGCGCAAGGTGCGCGCGAAATCCTGGGCAAAGCCGTGGAGCGTCAGCACGCGCTGCGGTTGCACAAGCTCCACGAAACGCAGCAGGTCGGGATAGTCGGCGTGGTCGGAGAGCGGGAACGCCGCGTCGCATTGGTAGCGGTAGACCGCGCCGGGATCGATCGCCCAGCCGGAGATCATGGCCGTGCGGCGGCGCGGGATTTTTCTCAGAAACGCCGAGTTCGGCGCCTGCGGCGGGCAGATGACGACGTGGCCGGGCAGGGCCGTTTCCGCAAAGCCGCGGTAGTCCGGAAACCTCATGCCGAGTTCCTCGTAGATCCGCGTCAGCCGCAGGGTCTGCGGGTGCAGCATCGCCCGCAGCCCCGCGGCGGCCAAGCCGCGCAGCAATTCCTGGCTTTTCCCGAGGCTGTAGCCGAACAGCACCGGCGTATCCCCCTCCTCGAGACAGTCGTGGCAGAACGCCGCGATCGCCTGCAGCACGGTCTCCGTCGGGGGAAACACATAGTGCGGCCGCCCGAACGTCGTTTCCATGACGAGCAGGTCCGCCCGCGGCGTCGCGCAGGTTTCGGCGGAATGTCCGGGCCGCAGTTTGAAATCGCCGGTGTAGAGCAGCCGGCCGTGGTCCGCGTGCGTCAGCAGGCTTTGCGCGGAACCGAAGATGTGGCCGGCCGGATGCAGTTCCACCTGGCAGCCGGCGGTCAGTTGCTCGGCGTGGCCGAAGGGCAGCACGTGCTCGACGCGTTCGCCCGGCATGCGCGCCCGCATCAGCCGCGAGGTGCCGGCCGAGCACAGGATTTCGCCGTGCGCCGCGATGTGGTCGGAGTGCGCGTGGGAAACGAAGGCGCGCGCCTGCGGAAAATGCGCGTCCAGCCACCAGCCGATTTGCGGCAGCCAGACTCCGGCGCGGAACTCCACTTTCCAGGGCATTGCCCGCGAACGATTGGGGTTCGCCGCCGAACCACAAGCGGCGGCGCGGAAAACTCCGCGCCGCCGGAAACCGCACTTGCGCGCGCCGCGCCGTGCTGTTCTCTCGCGCCTTCGGCCGGCTGCCGCAACCCCGCGGCTCCCCGTGCCGAACCGTGCCCGCCCCCGCACATGAACTCCCTGCCTTCGTTGCTTCGTTCCCTGGCCGCCTGTTTCCGCCGCCGTCTCCGGCCCGGGTTTTCCCCGCGGCTGCTGCTGCCCGCCTTGTTGCTGCTGGCGCCGCGGCCGGCCGCCGGCGCCGAGGCTGCGCCCGCCACCATCGAGGGCCGCGTGTTCAATCCACTCAACGGCGCCGTCGCCGAGAATGCGCGCGTCAGCATCGAGAGCGCGTCGCTCGTGGGTTTCACCGATGCCGACGGCGTCTACCGCCTGGCCGGCGTGCCGCCCGGCTCCGTGCAAGTGCGCGTGTTCTTCACCGGCTTCGCGCCGCAGGTCGAGACGCTCACGGTGACGGCGGGGCAGATCCTGCAGAAAGATTTCTCGCTCGTCCCGGCGGACGCCGCCGCCGCGGGCGCGGGCGACAAGGTTGTCAAACTCGGTTCCTTCGTCGTCGGCGAATCGCGCGAGATGGCCGGCGCCGCGATCGCGATCAACGAGCAGCGTTTCGCGCCGAACGTGAAGAACGTGGTCTCCACCGACGAATTCGGCGCGGTCGCCGAGGGCAACGTCGCCGAGTTTCTCCGCTACCTGCCCGGCCTCACCGTCGACCTCAGCGGCGGCGACGCGCGCACCGTGTCGATCGACGGCGCTCCCGCCGCCAACACGCCCGTGACGCTCGCCGGTCTCAGCCTCTCCAGCCCCACGGGCACGGGCCGCGCGGTCGAGGTCGGTTTCTTCAATCTTAACAATATCTCCCGCATCGAGGTTTCGCTATCGCCGACGCCGGACTCGCCGGGGTCCGCGCTCGCCGGTTCCGTCAACATGGTCCCGCGTTCCTCGTTCGAACGCACCAAGCCCGTCGCCAACGGCAGCGTCTACCTGATGATGCGCGACGACTTCGTCCGCGCCGGCGATATCCCGTCGCTGTACCGCGATCCGCGGCGCGTCATCCATCCCGGCTTCGATTTTTCCTGGATCGTGCCGGTGAACCGCCGGTTCGGTTTCTCTGTCGCGACGGGCTACTCGACGCAGTATTCCCATCAAGTCGGTCACACCAATACCTGGCGCGGCGTCGGCGCCGCGACCAACGGCGCGGCCTTCCCGCACACGACGCCCGGCCGGCCCTACCTCTCCGCCTATACGGTGCAGGATGCGCCGAAGGAGTCGGCCCGCGAGTCCCTCGGCCTGACCCTCGACTTCAAATTGTCCCGCTACGACCGCGTATCGCTCTCGTACCAGTATTCGTCCTTCGACGGCTGGACCGCCGCGCGCAACGTCCAGTTCAATCCCGCCCAGATCGTGCCCGGCGCGTTCTCGCCCACCTCGGTCCAAGGCGTGGCCGGGGCCGGCAATATCGTCACCACCAGCGGCAACGGCCGCGTGCGCGAAAACCGCACCTACATGCCGACCTTCAATTGGCGGCACGACGGCCCGGTCTGGAAGTTCGACGCCGGCACCGGCCGCGCCTACGGCAAAAACGCGATCCGCAGCACCGACAAAGGCCAGTTGCTCGGGATCACATCGCGCCGCTCCGGCCTCACGATCGGCTTCGACAACATCATCGATACCCGGCCCGGCACGATCACCGTCGTCGACAACGCCACGCGCGCGGCGGTCGATCCGTTCAAGCTTTCGAGCTACGCGCTCACCACGGTCACCGACAATCCGCAGCGTTCCTCCGACGTCAATTTCAGCGCCTTCGCCAACGCGCGCCGCGACTTCCACGGCGCGGTGCCGGTCACCGTGCGGAGCGGCTTGGATTTCCGGCAATCGGAACGCGACATCAACGCCGGCGCCTATTCGTGGACCTACCGCGGAAGCACCGTGCCCGGCAGCGCGGCGCCGTTTCTCGATCCCACGATCGCGCGGAAGCAAGGCCCGTACGGTTTCGGCGCCTTCGAATTCACCGACTACAAATCGACGTTCGATTACTTCAAAGCCAACCCCGGGGAATTCACCCTCGACGCCAACGCGAACTACCGCGCGATCGTCAACGGCTCGAAGCACGCCCGCGAGGCGGTTTCCTCGGCCTATGTGCGCGCCGACGCCTCCTTCTTCAGCCGCCGCCTGCTCCTCGTCGGCGGCGTGCGCGCGGAACAGACCAATGTCGAGGCCGAGGGCCCGTTGACCGATCTGTCCCGCAACGTGCGGCGCGATGCCGCCGGCCGCCCGATTCTCGACGCCGCGGGCCGCCCGCAGGCGGTCACCGCCAACGCCCTCGAGATCTCGCGGCTCACGCTCTTGCCGCGGGCCACCCGCGTCGAGAAAGAGTACCTGCGCCTCTTTCCCAGTCTCAACGCGAGCTACAACCTGCGCGAGAATCTCATCGCCCGCGCCGCGGTCTCGACTTCGATCGGCCGGCCCAACTTCGACCAATACACCGGGGGCGTCTCGCTGCCCAACACCGACAACCTCCCGAGCCCCGGCAACCGCATCACGCTGAACAACGCCGGGATCAAACCGTGGACGGCGACGTCGACCAAGGTGCGCCTCGAGTATTATTTCAGCGGCGTCGGCCAGCTGGCGGTCGGCGTATTCCGCCGCGATTACCGGAATTTCTTCGGCACGACGGTGTTTCTGCCCTCGGCGGAATTCCTCGAACTCTACGGCCTCGATGCGGACCAATACGGCGCCTACGAGGTCTCGACGCAGTACAACCTGCCAGGCGGCATCCGCATGGAAGGCTGGGATGCAAGCTACAAACAGGCGCTGACGTTTCTCCCTCCCTGGGCCCGCGGCCTCCAGGTCTTCGGCAACTACAGTTCGCGCCGCACGAGCGGGAAACAGATCGGCGCCCTCGGCTTCAACGACATCCCTTACAGCGGCTCCTGGGGTATGAGCCTCACGCGGCCGCGGTTCAACGTGCGCGTGAACGTGAGCTTCCGCGCCGCACAGCGCCTCGGCCTTGTCACCGGCGTCGGCATCGAGCCCGACACCTACAATTACACGCCCGCCCGCAACACGGTCGACGTGCTCGGCGAATACACCTTCTGGCGCACCCTCGCAGTGTTCGCGAACCTGCGCAACGTCGGCGACGTGCCCAACGACGGCGCGACCGTCGGCCCGAACACGCCCGGGCTCGCGCGCCTGCGTTTCCGCGAACGTTACGGCTCGCTCTGGACCTTCGGCATCAAGGGCACGTTCTGATTTGCATTTCTGCCGTGGGGCGAGCTTGGTCGGGAGCGTTGAACACAGGTTCGTTTGGCTCCCTGGGCCGCGCGCAGCAGCGGCGATTTCCGGGCCGCGCCGGATCGATCTCTCAACCCTCAAGGAGCCTCTGAAAAACGCGCCGCTGGTCCCCGCGTGGGAGCGGCGGCGTTTTTTTTCGGAAGCCAGAGAGCAAAGAAGAGGGCGAAGCGGTCAAAACGGG
>NEUS01000023.1 GCA_002288455.1 Opitutia bacterium Tous-C1TDCM | reverse complement strand
CCGCCATCGGTGGTGAGGGAGCCGGTGCGACCGTTGGGGAAGGTGAGGCGGCCGAACTCCTCCATCATGGAGCGTTCCCAGATTTTTTTGCCGTCGCGGGTGAAGGCCATGATCACGCCGCAGGTGGACTCGCAGTAGACGTTGCCGGTCTCGGCGTCGACGTAGGGCGCGCCGATGCCGTAGCGGTTGTACACGGTGTCGCTGAGGAAGTCCTTGAAGCGGTGCTCCCAGATGAGCGCGCCGGTCTTCACATCGAGGCACACGATGGCCTCTTCGACGTCGGTGGTCTCGCCGTAGTAGCACATGGCGTAGACGCGGCCGTCGGCAATGACGGGGGTGCCGGCGCCGTGGGCTTTGTAGGACCAGCGGTGGTTGGGGCCGCCGAGGGCGAGATCGGTGGGCAGCGCTTGTTGGGCGGGGGAGACGCCGTTGCGATCGGGGCCGCGCCAGTGCAGCCACCCGGAGGCGGCGGGCAGGGCGTTGACGCCGAGGGCGAGAAGCAGGGCGACGAAGCGGGGGGCGAATCTCATGGGACCAGAGCGGGGTTAAGGAAGTGCGGAAGTGTTCGGCGCCCGCGGCCGGAAAGCAAACGCGGGCGACTCAGTATTCGAACGAGAGCTGTACGCCCACGCGACGGGGAGCGCCCGGAGCGCCGGCGAAGATTTCGGGATTGATGAACTGATAGTAGTCTTTCTGGAAAAGGTTCTGGGCATAGACGGCGCCCGTCCACTGGCCGGAGCGGTAGCGGAGCTGAGCATGCACGATGCCATAGGACTTCTGCACGAAGCGCGCGGTGTTGCGTTCGTCGTAAGCGGTGCGGCCGACGGCGGCGTAGCCGGCATTGGCGGAAAAACCGTGCGTGAGGTCGACGGTGACGCCGGCGCGGAGCGTGGAGCGGGGGACGTAGGGGACTTGCTTGCCGTTGACGCTGGCGCCGGTGGCGTCGCGGTGATCCTCGAAGGTGGCCTCGGCGTAACCGGCCTGGAGATCGAGCCAGACCCGGTCGACGGGGCTGTAGACGACCTTGGCCTCGAAGCCACGGGAGAGGACCTCGGCGGCGTTGACGACGATGAAGTCGGTGGAGTTCGGGACGGTGCGCTCGAACTGGTAGTCGCGGACCTTGGTGTAGAAGGCGAGGAGGCTGCCGCCGAAACGGTCCTTGGGCGCGCCGAAGGTGAGGCCGATTTCATTGGCCCATTGGCGTTCCTGCTTGAAGGCGGCGAGGGCCGGATTGCCGGTGAAGGCGCTGTAGCCCCGGGGTTTTTGGGCGACGGACGTCCGGGCGTGCAGGCCGAGGGATTTCGAAAGGTTGTGCGCGAGGCCGGCGCTCGCGGAGAGGGTGGTGTTGCTCTGGTCGGCGCGGAGGCGCGGGTCTTGCGGCGAGGGGAAACCGAAGCTGTTGGACGCGGCCTTGGTGCGGTCGATCTCGGAGCGGGCGTTTTCGAGGCGGGCTCCGACTTTGAAAAGGGTCTGCGCGGAGATCGGGAGGTCGGCATTCACGTAGCCGGCCAGTCCCGTCTGATCGACCGAGGAGAGCGTGCGCTCGGTCTGGACGAAATTCGGCGGAACGAAGGCGCTCGGCGGGACGATGAACTGGCGCAGGGCGTTGCCGTCGGTGTTGTGATCGAAATAGAAGAGGCCGGCGCGCCATTGGGTTTTGTCGGCAGTGGGCGTGGACTCGAAGCGCAGTTCCTGGGTCCACGTTTCCTCGTTCTGCAGGACGCGGGAAAATGCCGCGGGGAAGGGCGAGAGGTCGAGGTCGGTGACGGACGGATCGACGTCGAAGGATTGGCGCGAGGTTGTGGCGATCAAGGTGCCGACGTCCAACTTCCGTTTCGCCTGAAAGGAATACTGGTGGCGCTCGATCGCGGTCTGGCCGGCGGTGTCGGACGAAACCGAGAAAGGATCGGGGCTGAAGAGGGAGGAGAGGCGGCCGTCGTCGTCGCGGGCGCGTTCATAGTACAGGCCGACGCGGATCTGGGTATTGGCGTCGGGGCGGAAGAAGAGGGTGCCGCGACCGGCGAACTCGGAGCGGTCGTCGGCGGTTTTCTTTTTCGCAGAGTTGGTGATGTAGCCGTCGCGGTCAGAGAGACCCAAGGCGAGACTGTAGCCGCTTTGGGTGTTGATCGGGCCATCGAAGGCGGCCTGCAGGGCGGAGAAATTGAAGGAGCCGTAATCCAGGAGGACCTTGCCGCGGTGCTGGGCGCCGGGGGTGCGGGTCTTAATCTCGATCACGCCGCCGGGGGCGTTGCGGCCGTAGTCGGTGCCTTGCGGGCCGGCTTTGACGGTGAAGCTCTCGAGGCCGAGAAGGGAACTCGGGTAGCCGGAGACGGAGAGGCCGGGGACGTCGTCGATCACGTAGGCGACGGACGGCGAGGTGAAGAAAATGGAATTGGCGAGGCCGCGGAGGGAGAGCACGTCGCCGTAGCCGCGGGTGTCGCTGTTGCTGGTGGCGAGATTGGGCGCGGCGCCGGTGATATCCTGGAGGCTGGCGATGCCCTGCTGCTCGAGAAGGTAGCTGTTGAGGACGGCGGAGGAGTTTTGGATGCGCAGGCCATCGAGCCCGAATTCGGCTTCGACCCGGAAAGGCGAGAGCACAGTGGTTTCGGCGGCGGCGGCGCAAGGAGTGAACGCGGCGGCGGCGGCGACGGTGGCGATGAGCGAGGCGGCGGCGAAGCGGCGCCGGGAGGCACTGTGGGTGGGCATCGAGCTGGGCAAGGAGGTGTCGGGGAGTGAATCTCTCGCGGGTGCTGCTAGAGTGCGGCGACCGCGAAAAGACGGTTCACCCTTGCCCGAAGATGCGACCGGGCGTCCAGATTTTTCGCCGCACGGAGCGGCCCGGATTTCGCGCCATGGCGAAGTTGCGGATCGAATCGGTTGCGAGCATTGGCGGTAGGAACCGGGATTCTGCGGGGGTTGCCGGTCTGCTCCTGACAGGAAACCGGATTTTCCGGGGAGGGGTTTTCCAGGTGATCACGTTTTGACTTGGCGCGGGCCGCGGTCGGCCGTGCTTCCGGGCGGTCGGCCGCGACTGCGAGCTACAAACCACAAAGCCTGACCCCATCTTGCGATGTGAAACGAGCACATGCGCCCTGGGCTTTCGGGATTGTCCGCGGCGGGAAGCTCGGCTTCGTATCGCGGATCGTTTTCCCCATGACTACGCCCCGGTTCGCTTGCTTCGTGTCTGTCATCCGTCTGTCGGCCGTGCTGGCCGGTTGGGTCGTGCCGGGGCTCGGCGGCTTGCACGCGGGCGAAAACTGGCCGCAGTTCCGCGGCCCGGCCGGCGACGGGCGCAGCGACGCGAAAGGTCTGCCGGTGACCTTCGGCGAGAAAGAGCGCGTGAAATGGAAAACCGCGATCCACGGCAAGGCGTGGTCTTCGCCCGTGATCTGGGGCAACCAGATCTGGCTCACCACCGCGACCGAGGCCGGCGACGCGCTTTCGGTCCTGTGTCTCGACAAGACGACCGGCGCGATCCTGCGCGACGAGGTGCTGTTCCGCGTGGCCGAGCCGCAGTTCTGCCACCGGTTCAACTCCTACGCGTCGCCCACGCCGGTCATCGAAGACGGCCGCGTGTATGTGACCTTCGGTTCGCCCGGCACGGCCTGTCTCGACACCCGGACCGGCCAAGTGCTTTGGCAGCGCACGGATTTCGTGTGCAACCATTTCCGCGGCGCGGGTTCGTCGCCGATCATCGACGGCGAGCGGCTCTACCTGAGTTTCGACGGCAGCGATTTCCAGTTCATCGTGGCGCTCGACAAAAGGACCGGCCGCACGGTTTGGAAAACGGACCGCTCGGTCGACTTCAAGGACCTCGACGGGACCGGCCAGCCGACGGCGCAGGGCGATTTCCGGAAGGCGTTTTCGACGCCGCACCTGACCGCGCACGACGGGCGCCCGTTGCTGCTGAGCAGCGGCGCGAAGGCCCACTACGCCTACGAGCCGGCCACGGGAGCGGAAATCTGGCGCCTGGAGGAACGCGCGCAGCACAGCGCGAGCACGCGGCCGCTCGTGGCGCACGGCCTGGTTTATTTCCAGACGGGTTTCGGGAAGGGACAGCTGCTGGCGGTCAAACTCGGCGGCAAAGGCGTGCGGCCGGAGACGGATATCGTGTGGCGCGAGAAGATGAATGTGCCCAACAAACCCTCGATGCTCGAACACGACGGGCTGCTGTTCATGGCGGACGATGCCGGCATCGCGTCGTGTCTCGACGCGACGACCGGCGCCGTGGTGTGGCGCGAGCGGGTCGTCGGCGCGCAGTCGTCTTCGCCGCTGCTGGCGGACGGAAAGATCTGGTTCCTCGGCGAATCCGGCGTCGTGACCGTGATCGAGGCCGGCCGCACCTTTCGCAAACTCGCGGAGAACAAATTCGAGAGCGGTTTCATGGCGTCGGCCGCGGTGTCGGGATCGGCGCTGTTTCTGCGGACCAGAACGCACCTTTACCGCGTGGAGTGAGGCGGCGCGGCGCGGATTTTGCGGGGATCCGAACGCACACCCGGCCCGACCCCGTCAAAATCCAGTTTCCTATCGGCCATCAAATGGGGCCATCAAATGGGGTCATCAAATGGGGTCAGGGCCATCAAATGGGGTCAGGCTTTGTAGTTTGCAGCAATCCCCAGCCGCTTTTCCAGCGCCGTGTCCGGCTGGCGCCGCCACGCGCCGACCCGCCGGCTGACTTCGTGCAATCCGCCCATGTGCAGGTGCTCGCCCAGCCAGCGGTTCGTCGCGGTGGTGCGTTCCTTCAACGCGGCCGCGAGCGCCACTTTCCAGTCTGCCGATTTCCGCTCCGTCAGGAGATCGGCGCCCGTGCGGCCAAGCTTGGCCAGAAGGCGATTCGTTTCCTCCCGCCAAAGCTCCTCGGCTGCCGCCCTCGCTTCCGCCGCCAAACGCCGGCCTTGGCCGCCCCGCTCCCGGCTCTCCTGCACCATCGTCCTGAGGAAACTCCCGCTGCCGATGACCCAGCCCTTCGACATTGCCCCGAATTGCTGCTCCTTGCGGGCCGGCTCGTCCTCGGCGAGCCATTGCAGGTAGGCGAGGTAGCTGCGCCGCCCGGCGGCGGTGTCCGCGAGGCCGCCCGCGTGCGCCAGCGCTGCCTGCGGACGGTACCAATCCGGCCGCTCCTTCGGCTCGAACAGCCAGCGCAGGCTGGTCCAGGCGTAGCCGGGCAGTTCGGCGACGGGACGGAGCTTGGCGCGGACCGGATTGAGGTGGAGGTAATGGCAGAGCGGTCCCAAGCCGCCGTCGGGATCGACGATCAGGCTCTTGTAGCGACCCTGGAAGAGATGGCCGCGCTCGTCGCGCAGCCGGTTGAACCGGACCGAAAACGTGCCCTGCAACCAGCGCATACCCTCCACCAGGTTGGCCCGGGGCGTGGAGACGGCCAAATGGTAGTGATTCGACATCAGGCACCAGGCGTGCACCTCCCAGCCGGTCTTCCCGCAGGCCTCGTCCAGGCACTTCAAAAACGCCGCCTTCGCTTTGCCGGAACGGAAGATGTCCGACCGGTAGTTCCCCCGGTTCAGCACGTGGTACACCCCGCCCTCGGACTCGAATCGCAACGGCCGCGCCATGCCCGCCACGTCGGTGCGCTCTACGCCCACCGTCAACCACAAACTACAAAGCCTGACCCCGTTTGCTCGCCCTCGTTTGCTCGCCTCGCCGCCGGGAGCGGCCCAAGTTTCGCGCCGAAGCGAAGTTCAACCGGTGTGGCGGTGCGTAAGGCGGGACTCCGACCGCGACGGGCGGGCAGGACAGGGCGACTGGGCGACGGCGATGAATTTGTCGCGGGTACGAAAAAGAGGGGTCGGCCGCGATGAGGCGCGTGGTTCACCGGATCGACCACAAGCCGCGCTCACGGTCCCGCCGGGACGCCCGGGGGATCGCCGAGACGGTAGAGGTGCCGCGTCGTGCGGAGGAAGAGCGCGCCCTCGCTCGCGGCCGGCGAGGCGAAGGCGGGTTCACCGAGGGGATTGGTCGCGAGAACGGAAAACTCGCGCCCGGCCAGCACGACCGTGGCGGTCCCATTCTCGGCGAGGAAGTAGAGTCGGCCCGCGCCCGCGATCGGCGAGGCGCTGTGGGGGCCGCCGATTCTTTCCTGCCAATGGACGCGGCCGGTCCGGGCGTCCCAGCACGTCGCGATGCCGGCATTGTTGACCGCGTAAAGTTCGTCGCCGAGCACGACCAGCGCGGGCGCGAGCGGAGCACCCTTGGAGGCGCGCCACGCCACGTGGGTGTCGGTGACATCGCCGCTGCCATCCGGCCGGATGGCGAGCAGGTCCGAGCGCAATTGCCCGGCGGATACAAACACCAGCCCATGCGCGAAGACCGGCCGCGGGGCCTGCGCGCTGTCGGCGCGATACCGCACGCGCCAGAGTTCGCGGCCGTCGGCGGGATCGACGGCGGACACCGCGAACCGGCCCGGAATCACAATCTGCGCGCGGCCCGCGACCTCGATGAGCAGGGGAGTGCCGAACGAGAACTTCAGTTTCGCCTGCAGCGCGTGCGGCCGTCGCCACAGGGTTTTTCCCGTGTGCTTGTCGAGCGCGACGACGAACGGCGCCGTGGCGCACTCGGCCACGTAGATCAGGCGGTCGCCGGCGAGGATGGGGGAGCCGCCGTTGGGGGGGATGGGATCGAAGAGCAGGCGCGGGTTGCGCCAGAGAATCTTGCCCGTGAGGTCGAGGCAGGCGGCGCCGTGATGCCCGAAATAAATATAGAGCCGCTCGCCTGCGATGATCGGCGTCGGACACGCGGGCGAACTGAGTTGGTGCACCGGCGGCGGCGGCAGGCCCGCCATGGAAAAGACCTCGGTGTGCCACGCGACGCGTCCTGTCTCGGCCTCGAAACAAAAAACGTGCAAACCGGCCGACGGTTCTTCCCCGGCAACGGTGGCCGTCGTCAGATAAATCCGGCCGCGGCTGACGACCGGCGAGGACCAGCCCGAGCCCGGAACCGGTTGTTTCCAAACGACGTTTTTCTCCGCCGACCATTCGGTCGGGAGACGGGAGGCGGTCGAAACTCCCTGGCCGGTCGGTCCGCGAAATTCGGGCCAGTCCGCGGCGGCGGCGAGGCCCGCGGTCGGGAGCAGCAGTAACAGGAAGAGGGTTCGAAACATGGAGGGTGGCGGCCGGGCGGGGGCAGCGATGCGCCGTCAGTTTTCGACCGCGAGCGCGAACAGCTGTTTCTGGCCGGTGATGTAGAGGGTGCCGTGCGCGGCGACGGGGGTGCCGTGGGCGACGTCGGGGAGCGAGTTGTTGGCAGCGAGGAGTTTTTTCTCGCGGCCGGCGGCGAAGACCGCGACGACGCCCTCGGGGCTTTGGACGTAAACCTTGCCGTCGGCGACGAGCGGGGAGCCCCAGATGTTGGACTTCAAGTCGTGCGACCAAAGTTTTTTCCCGGTGGCGGCATCGACGCAGTAAAAGAAGCCCGGCGTGTCGGCGGTGTAGAGCAGGCCGTCGTGGACGACGGGCATCGAGATGCTGTCGTTGAAGTCGTCGCCGGCGAGGCGCCAGATCTCGGCGGTCCGGGTGACGTCGCCGCGCTGGCGGGCGTCGAGGCAACGGAGGATGCCGGGGCCGGTGCCGGCCTCGGGTTCGCCGATGGCGGCGAAGACGCGGTCGCCGACGAAGACGGGCGCGGCGACGAATTGGAACAGGGTCTCGGGTTCGCCGGCGGCGGAGGGTTTTTCGTGGGCCTTGCCGTTGAATTTCCAGAGCAATTTGCCGGTGGCGGGCTCGAAGGCGTAGAGCCAGCCGTCGCCGCCGGGGAAGGCGATCTGCGGTACGCCGGCGACGACGCCGTATCCGGGCGAGCCCCACTGGCCGGTGAGGATGCGGTCGCCGGGGGAACTGTCCTGCCAGAGAATTTTTCCGGTGGCGGCCTCGACGGCGAGGAAACTGGGGGCGGCCGGGTTTTTGACTTTGCCGGTTTTGTAGTCGGCGGATTGCCCCGTGACTACGAATAGGCGGCCGTCGACGACGAGGGGGGACGAGGCGGAAGCTTGATTGAGGTGGACGCCGAGTTTGGCGCGAAGGTCGAGGGACCAGACCTCGCGGCCATCGGCGACGGCGCGACAGACCAGCTCGGCGCGGTTGCTGACGTAGTAGAGGAATTCGCCGGCGACGCAGGGCGTGGAGCAGATGCCGATGGTGCGATCGTCTTCGGCGGCGTCGGCGAGTTTCTCGTGGGCGACGGACCAGAGGAGTTTTCCGTCGCGGGCGGAGAAGCATTTGAGGACGCCGCGCTGCGGGCCGGGGTCGTTCGCGTCGGCGTCGGTGCCGATGAAGACGCGGTCGCCGCTGACGACGGGCGCGCCGAAGGTGACCCGGCCGAGCGGGGCGGACCAGCGGAGGTTTTTCGGCGGTGAGTCTCCGTCGGCGCGCCAAGCGACCGGGATGTTGGTTTCGGGGGAAACGGGGTTGCGCTCGGGGCGGCCGCCGAGCATCGGCCAGTCGGCGGCCGGCAGGGGGACGATGAAGGAAGCGGAGGCGAGGAAGGTCCCGGCTCGCGCGAACCGGGCAACGGAACGGAGGGGAAGTTTCATGGGCCGCCGAGGCAAACGAGATGGGTGAAGGTTTTGATGTAGAGGCGGCCGGCGTCGACGCAGGGCGAGCTGTGGGTGCCCTCGCCGAGGGGACTGCGCCCGAGCTCGCGGAAGGTGTCGCCCGTGGCGAGGACGATCAGCTCACCCTTGGTGGAGGCGCAGTAAATCTTGCCGTCGATGAGGACGGGCGAGCCGAAGAATTCGGCGCGCGGGAGGCGTTCGGACCAGATCACTTTGCCGGTGGCGGCTTCGATGGCGCTGGCGAAACCGGCGTCACTGATCAGGTAGAGCCGTCCCTCGTGGAAGAGGGGCGTGGGGACGTAGGGCGTCGCGCGTTTGAGCGTCCAGGCGACGTGGGTGTCGGCGACGTTGCCTTGGCCGCCGAGTTTGACCGCGGAGAGATAATTCCCCGTGCCGGCGCCGGAGCCGCAGGAGCCGATGGCGAGATCGCCGGCGACGACGGGGGAGGCGACCATGCGTTTGTTGAAGACCGGGGACTCCCAGTTGAGGGCGCCGGTGCGCGCGTCGAGGCCGGAGAGGCCGTGGGCGTGGCTCGAAAGCAGCAGTTCATCGGAGCCATCGGCGCGGCGGTGGACGACCGGGGTGCCGTAGGCGGCGGCGACGTTGGTGTCGCCGCGGGTGGCGCGCGGCGAAGTCCACACGACGGCGCCGGTCTTGAGATCGAGGGCGACGATCGAACTCGTGCCGTCCTGGTCGTTGGCGACGATGACGCGGCCGTCGTGGATGATGGGCGAGGCGCCGTGGCCGTGTTGCGCGGCGAAGCCGCCGAGGTCGCGGCTCCAGAGTTCCCGGCCCGCGTGATCGAAGGCGCGGACCCAGAAATGATCGCGGGAAACGAAGCAGGCGACGACGCGGTCGGCGTCCACGACGGGCGAGGTGTTGGCGTAGCCGGTATTGCGGTTGCCGAGGCGCGGCGTGGGGAGCGCGTAGGTTTTGCGCCAGAGTTCCTGGCCGTCGGTTTTGCGGAGGCAGAGGAGGGCGCGCTCTTTGCCGGCGTCGAGGGCGGTGAGGAGAAAGAGGCGCTCGCCCCAGATCACCGGCTGCGAGTGGCTGGCGCCGGCGATGGGCACGCGCCAGACGAACTCTTTTTCGGTCCACGCCACGGGCAGGCCGCGCGCGGAACCGAGGCCGGTGCCATTGGGGCCGCGGAACCGCGTCCACTCCTGCGCGACGGCGGAGGTGGCGGCGAAAGTTACGGCGAGGAGGAGGGCGAGCGTCGCGGGATGCGGGAGAATTTTCATGGGGGGATGGACCGCGGGGCAGCGGCGAAGCGGGGCGAGCAGAGGTGCGGAGCAAAGGGCGGTCAAAGGGAATTCGGCGCGCGAGCCGCGCGCGTTGCGCTTGCCGGGCGCGGGAGAATCGGCGGGAGTCGGCGATCTTCCCCGATGAAAACAAAAATGCGACTGATCTTGGCGGGCGGTGTGGCCGGGTTGGGCCTGACGGTGGGCGGGGCGGCGCAGACGGGCGACTGGCCGGGGTGGCGCGGGCCGACGCAAGACGGGCACGCGGCGCCGGGCGAAACGGCGCCGGTGACGTGGAGCGAGACCGAGAATGTCGTGTGGCGGGCGCCGGTGCGCGGGAGGGGCCACGGCTCGCCGACGGTGGTGGGCGACCGCATCTATCTCGCGACGGCGGACCCGGCGACGCAGGAGCAACTCGTGCTGGCGTTCGACCGTGCGACCGGCAAGCCGGTGTGGGAAACGGTGGTGCACCGCGGTCCGCTCGAGACGGCCGGGCACCGCAACACGTCGCAGGCGTCGGCGACATTGGCGTGGGACGGGGAGCGGTTGTTCGTAAATTTTTTCAACGCGCAGGCCGTGCATACGCCGGCGCTCACGGTGGACGGGAAGGTCGGGTGGCAGACGCGGGTGGCGGACTTCACGATGCACCAGGGGTTCGGTTCGTCGCCGGTGGTGCATGAGTCGCTGGTGCTGGTGACGGCGGACAGCCGCGGGGGCGGGCGGATCGCGGGGCTCGACCGGCGGACGGGAAAAATCGTGTGGGAGCAGGAGCGGCCGAAGATCGCGAACTATGCGTCGCCGGCGGTGGTGACCGCGGCGGGGCGGACGCAGGTGGTGCTCGCGGGCTGCAATCTGGTCGCGAGTTTCGATCCGCTCACGGGAAAGAAGTTGTGGGAATTCGCGGGCTCGACGGAGGAGACGGTGGTGACGGCGGTGACGGATGGGCGGCGGATATTTGTGGGCGGCGGTTACCCGAAGAACCATGCGGTCGCGATCGAGGCAGACGGCTCGGGCAAGATCGCGTGGCAGCAAAACGTGCGCGTCTACGTGCCGTCGATGCTGGTGCGCGACGGGCACGTCTATGCGGTCCAGGATGCGGGCACGGTGGCGTGCTGGAAGTCCGACACGGGCGAGGAACTCTGGCGCGAGAAGGTGGGCAAGGATTACTACGCGTCGCCGGTGATGGTGGGGTCGCGCATCTACGCGACGAACCTCGCGGGCGTGACCGCGGTCTTCGAGGCGACGCCGGCGGGTTTCAAACTGCTCGCGCAAAACCGGCTGGGCGACGAGGCGCTGGCGAGTCCGGCGATCTGCGGCGGGCGGGTTTACCTGCGGCACGCGAAGAAGGGCGAGGCGCGACAGGAGTTTTTGTGGTGTATCGGGGGAACCAAAAGTTGAGAGCCGAGAGTTGGAAGATGAGAGTCGGACAGCGGGTTGTCGCGGGGTGGCTCGCGCTGGCGCTCGGTACGGGCGGGGCGTCGGGCGCGGCGGCGGAGGCGAGGACGACGGCGGAGTTGATCGCCTCGCCGGAGGCGGGCTGGCCGCAGTTTCGCGGGGCGCGGCGCGACGGCACCAGCGATGAGCGCGGGCTGTTGCCGACGTGGCCGGAGGGAGGACCGACGTTGTTGTGGTCGGTGCCGGGGGCCGGGAAGGGGTATTCGTCCCCGATCATCGGGGGCGGGAAACTTTTTGTGACGGGAGATTTCGGGGCCGAGATGCGGGTGTTGGCGTACGATCTCGGCGGGAAGCCGTTGTGGTCGGTGCGCAACGGCGACGCGTGGCTCAACCAGTACCAGGGGGCGCGGGCGTCGGTGACGTACCGCGACGGATTGCTCTATCACCAAAACGCGCACGGGCGCATCGTGGGTCTCGACGCGGCGACGGGGAAGGAGCGGTGGGCGGTGGAGTTGCTGCGGACGTTCGGCGGGGAAAATATCAGGTGGGGGTTCAGCGAGTGTCTGCTGGTGGACGAAAATTCGGTGTATGCGACGGCGGGCGGGCGCGACGCGATGCTGGTGGCGCTGGATCGGCGCACCGGCGAGGTGCGATGGAAAGTCGCGCAGGCCGAGGCGGCGGCGGACCAACTGGAAGGCGCAACCTATGCGGCGCCGATTCTGGTGCGGTTTGCGGGGCGGAGGCTCGTGATCGGGTGCACGCAGCGGCAGCTCTATTGCGTCGACGCCGATACGGGGACGCTGCAATGGACGCGGCCCCGCGTGACGACGTATTCCGTGCTCGCGATGTCGCCGGTGCTGGTGGGCGACGCGATTTTCATGACGGCGCCGATCGGACCGCCGGGGCAGTTGCACCGGTTGATCGCACCGACGGCGGCGGGCGGGTTGGTGGGCGTGGAGGATGCGTGGACGACGGCGCTCGACACGTGTCAGGGCGGCGTGGTGCACGTGGGCGGGCGGCTGTTCGGCTCAACGTATCCGAGGCGCGGGAGCTGGCAGGCGCTCGATGCGCGCGACGGAAAACTGCTCTACGAAACGGCGGAATTTGCCAAGGGCGCGGTGCTGGCGGCCGACGGGCGGCTCTACGCGCTCGCGGAAGATGGCTGGATGCTGCTGCTCGAGCCGACGGACACGGAGTTTGCGGTGCGCGGGCGCTTCCGGTTCGCGGAGGCGCGCGACCGCAATGCCTGGGCGCATCCCGTGATCCACGACGGGCGGCTGTATCTGCGCTACCACGACACGGTGTCGTGTTACGACGTGCGGGCGGGGGCGCGCTGAAGCGCGTGGAGCACATAGCCGAGGCCCGCGCCGAAGCCGAGGCCGTGGGCGACGCCCCAGAGCAGGCGGCCGGTGGAGCCGCGGAAGTGCGCGTAGAGTTCGCCGCCGAGGTAGTAGCCGGCGCTGTGACACACGAACAGCACGAGGAGCAGGCGAAGGAACCCCCGGCGCGTACCGAAGGCGGATTGCAGGAGCCACGTCATCGCCGCGAGGCCGGCGAGGGCGCCCCAGAGGTCGGCGAAGGATTTGCCGCGGAGGCCGAACCAGAACGCGCACCAGCCGATGGCGTAGGCAAAAAACGCGGCGGCGAAGAGCAGCGGGAAACGTTTCCAGGCGCCGGGTGCGACGACGAGGCGGCCGAGGGCGAGTCCGCCGAGGCCGAGGTAAACGACGGCAATGGCGGAGTAGAGGACGGCTTCCTGGCGCACGAGGCGGAAGGCCCAGATCGAATAGGCGGCGGCGCTGACGGCGGCGAAGCTCAGCGTGCCGTAGACGAGGCAATAGCCGAGGCTGCGAGGAGCGGGGGCGTCGGCGGCGGTGGAGACGCTGAGGCCGAAAAACTTCATGGGGTGGTGGAGGCGGGATAGAGAGGAGGGCGGAAAGTTAGCGCGGATATTTCATGCGTCGGTTGTTTCAACCAAGACAGGAGTCACAGAGCACACGGAGCTCGGACCCAGGTCACGGTGCCAAACACCTTGTCAGCTCTGTGTCCTCTGTGGGCTGGGCTCCGTGCGCTCCGTGGCAAAAAATTCGGTCACGTTGCGTTGGAAATCTCCGGGTTGGGCGGCGCGGGAAGTTTCACGGTCCAAGCGGCGAGGGCGAGGATCGCGACGACGCCGGCGAGCGTGTAGAAGACGGCGGCGTAGGAGCCGGTGACGGCGTGGCATTGCGCGAGGAGCAGGGGGCCGGTGGCGGAGGCGAGCACGGTCAGCATCTGCGCGGTGCCGACGACGCGGCCGAGGTGGGCGCGGCCGAAGGTCTCGGCCCAGAAGCCAAAGAAGATCACGATGACGAAGCCGCCCGCGAGGCCCATGACGACGGCGAAGGCGTCGACTTGGGTGACGGTGCGCAACGACGGCAGGGCGGCGAGTGCGGCGGCGAGGAGCACCATGGCAAGGGCCATGAGGCGGTTGACGGACCAGCGCGAGGCGAGCCAGCCGCCGAGGAAATTGCCGACGAGAGAGGTGAGCGCGCAGACGACGAGACTGCGGTGGTAGATGTCGGCGGGGAAGCCGCGCTCGGCGAGGATGGATTCGTTGAAGAGGCCGACGCCGGAGGCGACGAGGTTGTAGACGGAACTCGCGAGGGCGAAGACCCAGAAGGCGGGCGTGCGGAGCGCTTGGCCCCAGGTGAAGCTCGGGGCGGTGGCGGACGCCGGGGCGGAGGTCGCGGAGGTTTCGTTTTCCATCGCGAGACCGGCGGCTTCGGGGCCGCGGCGGCCGAGCCACCAGCCGAGGAGCGCGAGGCCGGGGAGCAGGCACCAGCCGATGGCGCCCCACGCGGTGCGCCAGCCTTCGTTTTTGACGACGGCACCGACGACGGGGAACGCGATCATGAAGCCCATGCTGAGGGCGATCGCGTAGAGTCCCATCGCGAGGTTGAGGCGGCGGCGGAACCACTGGCCGACCATGGCGAGACTCACGATGGAGAGGGCGCTCTGGCCGAGTCCGCGCGAGAGGACGAGCAGAGCGAACAGGACTGCGACGCTCGTCGCGACACTCATCGCGAGGACGACGGCCCCGAGCAGCGACGCGATGACGACAAGCATCGTGCGGCTGCCGAGTTGGTCCTGGAGGCGGCCGACGCCGAGGCAGAAGAGTGAGCCGAGGAGCGTGGCCCAGAGATTCATCTGCGCAAACGCGAGGCGGTCGAGCGAGAGGTCCCGGAGGAGCGATTCGGTGATGAGGCCGAGACCCTGCGTGCGGCCGGGGAGGGTGCCGACCATCGCGAGGGCGGCGAGGCCGAGCACAACCCAGCCGTAGTAAAACGGGGCCCGCGCGAGGACGGCGGGGATTTTCGGGAGGGCGGCGGAGCTGGTCATGGCGCCGAGGAAAGCGGGCGCGGAGAGGCCTGGGGGCCGATCCGGTAGAGTTGAGTTGCAGTGCGAATGAGGAGGGAGTTCGCGACGACGCCGAAGGAGGCGAGGGTGGGTTCGTCGAGGGCGTTGGTGGCAACCTTGGTGAAGGTGCGGCTGGCGCGAAGAACGGTGGTGAGGCCCGTCTCGTTGAGAAAATAAAGGTGGTCGCCGGCGGCGATAGGGGAGGCGGAGTAGTTGCCCTCGATTTTTTCCTGCCAGTGGACGGCGCCGGTTTTCGCGTCCCAGCAGGAGGCGAGGCCGGCGTCGTTGACGGCGTAGAGTTCGTCGCCCACCACGACCACGGAGGGCGTGAGGGGCGCGCCTTTGGTGGTGCGCCAGGCAATGTGGGTATCGGTGACGTCGCCGGAGCCATCGGGGCGGATGACGAGGAGATCGGCGCGGTTGTAGCCGGTGCCGATGTAGAGCAGACCGTGCGCGTAGACGGGGCGGGGGACGACGGAGTAGCCGCCACCGTAGCGCACGCGCCAGAGTTCGCGGCCGTCGCGCGGGTCGAGGGCGGAGACGGCACCGCTGCCCGGGGAGATGACCTGCGGTTGCCCGGCGACGGTGATGAGCAAAGGCGTGGCGAACGAGAACTTCTGCCGGGGGCCGGCGGGGCGGGAGATTTTCCAGGCGACGTGGCCGGTGGCGGTGTCGAGGGCGACGACGAAGGGCGAGTCGGAGCCGTCGGCGCTGAAAATGAGGCGATCGCCGACGAGAACGGGGGAGCCGCCATTGCCGTGCATGGCTTCATAGCCGAGGTCGCGGTTGCGCCAGAGGATTTTTCCGCCGAGGTCGAGGGCGGCGGTGCCGTGGTGGCCGAAGTGCACAAAGAGTTTGCCGTCGGCGAGGATCGGCGTGGGGCTGGCCTCGGAGTTCTTGCGGTGGATGGGCTGCGGGCGGGCTTCGGCGGGGGTGAATACCTCGGTGTCCCAGCCCTTGCTGCCGGTCGCGGCGTCGAGGCTCAGCACGCGGAGCGAGGGAGTTTTGCTGCCGGCGGCGGTGACCGCGGTGGTGAGGTAGATGCGGCCGGCGGCGACCACCGGTGACGACCAACCGGTGCCGGGCACGGCCTGTTTCCAAGCGACGTTTTTAGTGGCGGACCACTCGGTGGGCAGGCCGGTGGCGGCCGAGATGCCCTGGCCGGTAGGGCCGCGGAATTCGGGCCAGGTGTCCGCTGCAGCGGGGATGGCGCCGCAGACCGATCCGGCAAGGAAGAGAGCGCGGGTGAAGACCGGCGGACGAAATCTGGCGCGGGAGGACATCATGGACATGGCGAGGGATAGAGCAGAAAGCGGGCTCGGGGCGATGCGGACAACGGCGCGCTCGCACCTCAATCCCAAAGACGCTGCGGACAAAAGACCGAGTGGGCGGCTCGGGGCTTGCTTCCGATTTTGCAGACGAACACAACGCCACGGGTGCCGGCCCGCCTTGTCCCACGTGTCGCGTCCGATCGTGCCGCCCTCCGATCACCACCTTCCCCCTCGTATGAAGACCGCCTCCCTTCACCTTGCTTTATACCGTACCCTGTTGGTTTCCTTGCTCGCGCTCGCCGTCGCGCTTCCCGCGCAGGCGGCCGAATGGCCGGGCTGGCGCGGGCCGAACGGCGACGGCACCAGCCCCGGCTTAAAGAATCTGCCCGACACCTGGGCGCCCGACAAAAACATCAAGTGGAAGGTCGAGATGCCCGCGTGGAGCGGTTCGTCGCCGGTGGTGTGGGGCGACAAAATCTTTCTCAACACGCCCTCGAAGGAAGACCCCTCGGCGGCGCCGCCCCCGCCGCCGGAGCCTGCGCCGGGGAAGAAGGCGCGGCCGCGGCCGGCCGGCGGGCGCGGACCGGGCGGGCAGGAAATCCTGCTGCTGTGCCTCGACCGCGCGACGGGCCGGGAACTGTGGCGGCGGCAATACGATCGCGGCAATGACATCAAGATGAAGCACAACATGTCGTCGCCCTCCCCGGTGACCGACGGCAAGCACGTGTGGGTCGTCTCGGGCAACGCGATCGTCGCGTGTTACGATTTCGCGGGCAACGTGCGGTGGACCTTCGATATCCAGAAAAATTTCGGGAAAATGGGCATCCAGTTCGGCTATGGCTCCTCCCCGCTGCTCGTGGACGGCAAGCTAGTGTTTCAGATGTTGCAGGGCCTCTATACGGACGATCCGTGCTACGTCTTCGCGCTGGACGCCGCGACGGGCAAAACGCTGTGGCGCGTGGATCGTCCGACCGACGCGGAGCACGAGAGCCCCGACGCCTACTCGACGCCGTCGCTCCTCGTGCACGGCGGCAAGAAACAGATCGTGATCGGGGGCGCCGACTACGTGACCGGGCATGATCCGGAGACGGGCGCGGAACTCTGGCGCGGCGGCGGACTCAATCCCAACAAGTCGCGCAACTACCGCGTGATCGCGTCGACGCTGGTCAACAACGGCCTGATTTTTACGCCGACGCGCGTCACGCCGTTCATCACCTACAAGGCCGGCGGTTCCGGCGACATCACGGCCACGCATCAGGCCTGGAAGTGGACCGACAAGGGCGCGCCCGATGTGCCGACGCCGGTGACCGACGGCGAATTGCTTTACTTCGTCGACGACCAGGGCGCGTTCACCGCGATCAAGGCGAAGACCGGCGAAAAAGTTTACGGGCCCGAGCAGACGGGCATCGGGCGGACCAGTGCGTCGCCCGTGCTCGCCGACGGCAAAATCTACATCGTCAGCGAATCCGCGGAGACGGCGGTCGTGCGGGCGGGGCCGACCTTCAAGCTCATCGGCAAAAACGCGCTCGATGGCAGCTACACGTTGTGCACGCCGGCGTTTGTCGACGGCACGATCTTCCTGCGCACCGGCACCCATCTCTACGCCATCGCCAAATAGTCCACACCGTCCGGCCCAACGAAAAATTCCCATGAACTTCCGCCCTCGCTTGCTGCCTTCCCGCACCGTTCCCTGTTGGCTGGCGCTCGCCGCCGCGTCGTGCGCGACCGCCGGCGAGTGGTCGCATATCCAGGGCCCGGCCTATGACCGGAAAACCAGCGAAGGTGCGACCGGCACGTGGAAAACGGGCGAACCGCGTCGGATTTGGGAAATGAAAGCCGACGGCGGCTTCAGCTCGTTCGTCACCGGGGACGGCAAGGCGTTTACCGTGGTGCCGATCGAAGGAGGCGGTCGTGAAGCCGCGGTCGCGATCGATCGCAAGACGGGCAAGCCGCTCTGGCAAACGGCGCTCGGCGTCTCCGAATACGCCAATGGCGGAGCGCGCGGAGCCCGCGGCAACGACGGCGGCGACGGCCCGCGCGCGACGCCGGTGTTCGCGGCCGGGCGGGTGTTTGTGTTCGGCGCGAAGTTCGATCTCACCGCGCTCGACGCCGCGACCGGGAAAGTGGTGTGGAAACGCGATCTGATCGCGGACTTCGGCGGCAAGGAACTCCACTGGGCCAACTCCGCCTCGCCGCTGCTCGTCGGCGACAAGGTCATCGTGGCTGGCGGCGGACGCAATCAGACCTTCCTCGCCTTCAAGGCCGCCACCGGTGAAGTCGTGTGGAAATCCGGCACCGACCGCGTGACGTATTCCACGCCGGTCTTCGCGAAGATTCACGGCCAGGATCACGCCCTCTTTATGGTGGAGCGCGGTCTGGTTGCCCTCGACCCGGCGACCGGCAAGGAACTCTGGCACTATCCGTTTCCTTATCGCACCGCGACCTGTGCTTCGCCCGTTGTGTGGAACGACATCGTCAACGTGACCGCGGGCTACGGCGTGGGGGGCGGCGCGTGCAAAGTCACCTTCGCCGGCGGCAAATGGGAGGCCGTCGAGCTCTGGCGCAGCCCGGGCAACCGCGACACCGCGGCGCATTGGAGCACGGCGGTCGTGCACGACGGCTTTCTCTATGGCTGTTACGGCCACGGCGAATACGGCGGCGGCGCGTTCAAGTGCATCGATATCCGCACCGGCGAGGTGAAGTGGCAGCAGCCGGGGTTCGGCCATGGCCAGGTGATCCTCGCGGGCAACCGCCTGCTCGCCACCACCGACGCCGGCGTGCTCAAGCTTATCGAACCCACGCCCGCCGGCTACCGCGAGTTGGTCAGTGCCGACATTATCGCCGGCAAGGTCTGGGCGAGTCCGGCGCTGAGCGACGGCCACGTGCTCCTGCGCAGCACGACCGGCGGCGTCTGCGTCGAGCTCTGACGCCCGGCGCGCCGCCAAAGTGCGGTCCGTCCCGGCACGGCCGACGCGAAGCCGCGGCAAAAAATCACCGGTGGGTGCCCGCGTTGAATCGCAGCCGTGACGCGGGCATCGACTTTGGCGAACTCGTCGCGCCCGCAGCTTCAACGTCGCGCTTCCGCACCACCGGTCCGCTTGGCAGCCGGCGCCGTCGACGGGGCGGGGCTCCGGTTCTCGGGTTCCACCCATCGGCCCGGAAAGAGCAACATGCGCGGCCAGGGCGGCGCGCCGGTTTCGTTGCCGTTGAGCTGGCTGACGACGAGGTCGACCGCATTTGCCGCCACCATGTCGTAGGATTGATCGATGCCGCCGATCTCCGGCGCGGTCGGCAGCCAATGCAGATTGATGACCGGGAGTCCCGGGATCGCCGCGAGGTCCAACCGCCGCAGCTTTTCCACGACCGCGTGGGCGCTCACCACTACGGCATCGGGCCTACTTGCTTTCATCCTGCGCGCCACGACCCGCGGATCGTCCGGCAGCCCAATCCACAGGAGTTCGGCCGCGTCGTTGCGACTCGGATGAAACACCGCAAACGCCGCCTCCCACGCCCGCCGCGCCCGTTCGTTTACGTCCGCTTCCAGAATCGCCATCGGCCGCCGGCACCCGGCGGCGGCCAGTCGCTCCAAGGTCATGCGCATCGCGAGATAGTGGTGGTGCCCGGCGTGGTGGAGTTCCGGATTCCACCGCGCGCTGCCGATCACCGCGGGTGCAAAACAGGACCACTCCAGATCGAGCGTCACGTCGGTCTCGTGCATCACCGGCGAAAGGAGGAGGCCGACGATTCCGCGTGACTTGATCACCTGCGAAAGGCGCCGGTCGGTCATGCCGCGTTCGGCCGTCCAGAATTGCTCCAGTCCGTAGCCCAACGCCTCCGCCCGCGCCTTGGCTCCGAGATAAACGCGTTGCAGAAACGGATCCTTCGCCGCCTCGGCCCGCGGGGTATGCACCCACACGAAGGCGATGCGTTCCCCGGCGGCCACCGGCCGGGAGTTGCGAATATGGGACATCAGGGCCGAGAACCGGGGATTCGGCCGATAGCCCAATTGGGCGGCGACCTTTTGCACCGCGGTTCTCGTCTCCGGCCGGATGCGGGGATCGTCCCGCAGCGCGTAGGAAACCGTGGCGAGACTGCAGTCGGCGGCGCGGGCGATTTGTTGCAACGTGATCACGACGGCGGAAACATGGGCACGGGCGACGTCAGTCGCAGGCTGCCATGAATGCAATCCCTCGAATTGAAGGGTTTCAAAGGCACGACGGTAGCCTCCATGGGGTTGCCAACTGAACTCTGATCCATTGCCCCACCGTTCGCCCCGCTAACCCTCGCGCGGCCATCGCCGGCACCCCTGTCTCCGCGCGCCTCTTCCGATGAGAAACTTTCTTCGCTCCGCCCTGCTCGCCGTTGCGGCGGTGTGGTCCGATGCCCGCGCCGCCTCGCCGGCCGAATCGCGGCTCCTCCTGTGTTACGACCTTCCGGCGCAAGATGGGGAAGAGGCGCTGCCGGTTGGCAACGACCGCCGCGAACTCGACCTCGATAACGTCGTCACGCGTCCGCGCGCTTCCCGGTTCCACCCCACGAAAGGTTCCCCATGAAACCCCGGCTTTTCTCTTACCCGTGCCTGATGCTTGTCGGCGCCCTTTGCGCCGTTGCCGCCGAGCCGCCTCTGGTCGGGCCCGCCGCGCGGCTCGCCGTCACGCCTTCGGGCGAAATCGAAGTCGCGATGGCCGACGGCGCCGTCGCCCGGTTTGCCCCGGTTGTCGCGGTCTTGTCCGCGCGCTCCGATCCGAATCTGGAAATGCGCTGGGGCCGGTTTCCGGAAGCCGCGATGCAGCTGAACGACACCGGCTCGATCTACAATGTGCTGACGTGGGGCCGGAAAACCGGCGCCGCGAAGACCGCGGTCCAGCACGTCGAGGACGGCTTCGATCCCACCGTTGATCGTGGCTATGGCGGCGGGCGCACCGCCAATCTCTTCGCCGCCGGCACCCTGAAGACCCTGCGCGCCGAAGCCGGCCGCTCCGACGGGCGCAAAATCGTCTGGGATTTTCCCTCCGACGATACGGCCGCCGTGCGGGCGGAGTTGGATTTGCCGCCCGACGGCACCGCGCCGCGTCTGCGGCTGACGGCGACGGTAAAGGCGGACGGCTGGTATTCGTTCGGCTACCTCGGCGCACCCGAGACCCCAGCGACCGCGGTCGAGGAACTTTGGCAGCCCTTGATTTACAACGAACGCCGCTTTCCGCATGAGTCGTTTCTCGAGGCCGCGTATCGTTGCCCGCTGCCGACCACGCTCGTCACGCATGGCGGCGTCACCACCGGCGTGCTCGCCGACCCCGCGGAGTATCCGTTTCAACCGCTGCCGAATTTCGCCAACTCGCGCTTCGGCGTGGCCCTGCGCAATGCCCGTGGCCTCGCGCAACCCATGCTGTTCGCGCCGCTGCTCGGCGGCGCCGGCTCGCGCATGAAGGCCGGCGAGACGCGTGAGTTCGTCATGCGGGTCGTCGTCGCCAAAGCGAGCCTCTCCGCCACCTACGAACGCGTCGCCCGGTCGCTCTACGGCTTCGCCGATGTGCGCCACAACGCCCTGGGTTCGCTCAACGCCACCTTCGAGCGCATGCTCGAGTTCGGCCTGAGCGACTACGCGAAATTCAACGCCGACCTGCGCGGTTTCGCCTACGATACCGATGTACCCGGCGCGGTGAAAAACGTTTCCGCCCTGCACCCGCTCGGCCTCGCCCTCGTGACCGACCGCCCGGAAATCTACACCCGGCTCGCCCGCCCGCTGATGGAGTTTTTCGTTTCCCGCGAGCGCTTCCTCTTCACGACCGATCCGAAGGTAAAGGGGCAGTCGGCCTCTTCGCACCTGAGGGGCCTGGGCGCACCGCTCACCGAATACGCGAATCTCTACGCGATGTCGGGCAAGCGTACCCCGTTTTTCCGCACTGCCGCCGAGAGCCTATTCGGCCGGGACCGTATTCTGAATCTCCAGGGCAATATTCGCGGCGACAACTGGTCCAATGCCCTGGGCCTTTACCGTGCGACCGGCGAAAAGCGCTGGCTCGACCACGCCATCAAGGATGCCGATGCCTATCTCAAAACCCGCGTCGGAGTGCGGGCGGCGGACTATTCGGACCCCGATTCCCGCGGGTTGTTTTTTTGGACGGCGTTCACGCCGCAGTGGATCGAGTTGTTCGAGCTCTACGAGGAAACCAAGCTGCCGCGCTTCCTCGACGCCGCCCATGCCGGCGCCCGCGACTATGCGCAGTTCGTCTGGCTGGCGCCGCGCATCCCCGACGGCGACGTGCGTGTCAACGAAGACGGCCTGGCGCCGGCCTACCGCTCCGGACCGCGTTTCCCCCGGATCAAGGCGGAGCCCGAAACCGTGTCCGCCTGGCGCACCTCCGAGATCGGCCTCACCAGCGAGTCGGCCCCTACCAGCAAGGGCGCGCGCGGCATTTTCCTCGCCTGCTACGCGCCGTGGATGCTGCGGATCGCCGCCCATAAAAACGACGCGTTTCTCCACGACATCGCCCGCTCCGCGATCATCGGCCGCTACACCAGTTTTCCCGGTTACCATATCAACACCGCGCGCACGACCGCCTACGAGAAACCCGACTTCGCCCGGCGCGGGAAGGACGAACTCAACTCGACGACTTCGATTCACTACAATCACATCTGGCCGCACATCGCGCTGCTGCTCGACTATCTCGTGGCGGACGCCTTCGCAAAATCGCGCGGGGCGATCGATTTTCCGTCCCGCTACGCCGAAGGCTACGGTTACCTGCAGCAACGCGTGTTCGGCGATCGCCCCGGCAAGGTCCACGACGAAAGCGGCCTGTATCTGTGGATGCCGCGCGACGTGCTGACCGTCGACCACCCCGAACTCAATTTCGTGATGGCCCGCGGCGACGCCAAGGTGGCTATCGCCCTCACCAACCAGTCGAAGTCAGCGGTGAAATCCCACGTGACGCTCTCGCGTGAACGCATTGCGCTGGCCCCGGGGGCCAACGCGAAAGTGACCGTTTGGGAAAACAACCGGCGCGTCCGCGAGATGCCGCTGCCGGCCGATGCCCGCATCGCCGTGGACGTCGCCGCCGCGGGCATCACGACGGTGATCGTCAGCGGCGTCGCGCCGCGCGTGGAGTTTCAGGACCAGATTCTCAGCCGCGCCGCGCGCCTTCCGGCGGAAAGTGTCGTCGACCTCGGCTGGCGCGGCGCGCGCGGCGTCGTGCTGTCGTTCGGCGCGGGCGAACTGACGAGCGCGTACGTTTACCTGCCCGACCAGGAGCGCACCGTGACCCGCTGCACGGTCCATTATCGGCAGGGTGGGGGAGAATACCGCGCGATGACGGACATTTCGTATCCCTACGATTTCACGCTGCCTGTCGCCGGCGACACCCCTTTGGAATTTTGGTTTGAGGTGCAGTCGGGCGCGGGGCCCGCGGAAAAATCCCCGGTTGGGCGCCTGCTCCTGAAATGAAAACGCGTTTCGCTCCCCGCGTCCGTGCCTGGTGCGCTTTGCTTGGCGTGGCGGCCACGGCCCAGTTGGCGCCGGCGCAATCCACCGCGCCGGTTGCCTTGGTCTTCCGGGACCGCGAACCCGCCCGCATGCGCCCGCTCCGTCGCCCCGCCCTGGTGCTGTTCATGCTTATGCTCGTCGCGCGCGCCTCCGGTGCCGACGGTCTCGCCGCCGGTTTCGCCGCCCCGCCGCCGGTCGCCCGCCCGCTCGTGTGGTGGCATTGGATCAATGGCAACGTGAGCAAGCCCGGCATCGAGGCCGATCTTGCGGATATGAAGCGCGTCGGGATCGCGGGCGTGCAGATGTTCGACGCGAGCATCTATCTGCCGCCCGGTCCCGTCCGCTACGGCACCGACCAGTGGCATGAGCACGTGCAGCACGCGATCGCCACGGCGGACAAACTCGGCCTCGAGTTCCACCTCATGAACACGCCCGGTTGGTCCGCCAGCGGCGGTCCGTGGGTGACGCCCGAGCGCTCGATGAAGAAACTGGTGTGGAGCGAAACCCCGGCGACCGGCGGTCGTGCGCTCACGCTCGCCGTGCCGCGGCCGAAGATCGAGCCGCTGAAATTCCGCACCCCGCCCGCGAAGAAGCTGGAGAACTTTTTCCGCGATATCGTCGTGCTGGCGGTTCCGGCCGAATCCACCCGCCGCACTCCCGATTGGGAATTCAAGACCAAGCTCAAGGAGAAGACTCTCGCCGCCGCGCCCTTCGACCCGGATACCTCGGGCTGCATTCCCCGCGCCCGGGTGATCGACCTCACGGCCGGTTTCGATGCCGCCAGCGGCACGTTGCGCGCCACGCTCCCCGCCGGCGAGTGGACGATCCTGCGTTTCGGTTTCACCTCGACGAGTTCGACGAACCATCCCGCCGTGCCCGAGGGACACGGTCTCGAGATCGACAAAATGGACGCCGACGCCGTCTCGTTCTACTTCGACCAGGCGCTCGGCCGCATCCTGCGCGAGGCCGGCCCGCGCGTGGGTCGCACGCTCAAGGGACTGCTTTTCGACAGCTTCGAGGGCGGTCCGCAAAACTGGACCGACACCTTCCCCGCGCAGTTCCGCGCCCTCAAGGGCTACGACTTCGTGCCGCTGCTGCCCGTGCTCACGGGCCGCGTGGTGGAGAGCCCGTCGTTCACCGAAGCCGCGCTCCGCGATTTCCGCGGCGCGGTCGAGGAACTCATCGCGAAGAACTATTTCGGCACGATGCAACGCCGCGCCCGCGAGCACGGCCTCGTGCTCTACGCCGAGGCGCAAGGCGGGCCGCTGAATCCGGTTTCGGCGAACGAGTATGTCGATGTGCCGATGAACGAATTTTGGATGCCCGACACCTCGCCGCGCCTGGCGCGGATCAAGCTCGTCGCGTCCGTCGCCAACGTCCTTGGCCGCCCGCTCGTCGGCGCCGAGGCGTTTACCGCCAAGCCCGAAGACGGCCGCTGGCTCGCGACCCCCGCCACGCTGAAGGATCCCGGCGACTACGCGTGGACCGCCGGCATCAACCGCTTCATTTTGCACCACTACGTGCACCAGCCCACCGACGACGGCCCCGGCTTCGGCCTCGGCCGCTACGGCACGCACTTCGGCCGCCTCAACACCTGGTGGCCTCTCGCCGGCGCCTGGATCGACTACGTGGCGCGCGGGCAATTTCTCCTGCAACAAGGCCGCACCGTCGCCGACATCGCGTTTCTTCACAACGAGGATCACGGCTATGCCTTCCCCGCCGGCATGGTGACCACGCCGGCCGGCTACGATTTCGACATCGTCTATCCGCACCACCTCGCCGCGATGACGTGGCGCGAGGGCGCGCTCACGCTGCCGACCGGGCCCGCCTACCGCGTCCTTATGTTGCCGACGAACTGGACCGCGGATCTCGCGACACTGCGCCGCCTCCGCGATTTCGCGCGCGCCGGCGCCCCGATCTTCGGCGCCGCGCCCGTGGCTCCCGCGGGGGTGCGCGCTTACGAAGCGCGCGGCGAATTCGCCGCGCTCGTGCGCGAGTTGTGGGATGGGCCCCGCCCGCTCATCCTCCGGACTGCCTTGTCCGCCGCGCTCAAGGAAATCGATCTCGCGGCCGACGTGGCGCTGCCGGCCGCGCCGGCGGGAGGCGAACTCCGCTATATTCACCGCCGCACGCCCGAAGCCGAAATCTATTTCGTCTTCAACCACTCGGACCGCGACGTCGCCGGCGACTTCACCTTCCGCGTCACCGGCCGCCAGCCCGAGCTCTGGAACGCGGTCACCGGCGCCCGTGCCGACGCCTCCGCGTTTCGCCCGGGCGCCACCGGCACCACCGTGCCGCTCCAACTCGAGCCACGCGGTTCGATCTTCGTCGTTTTCCGCCGCGCCGCGGCCGGGCCGGGCGCCGGCGTGCCGCGGACCGCGGTTGCCGCGACTGTGCCGATTGCCGGTCCGTGGCAGGTCGCGTTTCACGACGGCCGCGGCGCACCGCCCGACGCCACCTTCGCGACCCTCGCCTCGTGGACGGAAAATGAAAACCCCGGCATCCAATTCTACTCCGGCACCGCCACCTACCGCACGAGCTTCACGGCCCCACTCCGCGCCGGTGCCACCGCCACCCTCGACCTTGGCACGGTCGCCGATCTCGCCGAGGTCCGGCTCAACGGCGCGCTCATCGGCACGCTCTGGCAACCGCCGTTTCGCGCCGAGGTCACGCGCCACCTGCGCGCCGGCGACAACCTCCTCGAGGTCCGCGTGGCCAACCGCTGGATCAACCGCGTGATTGGCGACGAGTCGCTGCCGACCGATCTCGCCTACCAGCCCGAGGGCACGAACAAGTTTACCGACGGAAGGCTCAAGCAACTCCCCGCCTGGCTTTACGACCGCACGCGCCTCTCCGAGCGGAAGCGCCACAGCTTCACCACTTGGAAACACTACGAGGCAAAATCCCCGCTCGTCCCCTCCGGTTTGCTGGGCCCCGTCAAAATCGATTGGCGCGCGCCGGCGCCGTAGCCCAAGCCACCACCCTTTCGTCCCCTCAATCCCTCTAGCCAAACCCGATGAACTCCAAAATGTCCCTCACTTCCTCCTGGCGAAATGGAGGGCGTATTGCCTTCCGACGTGCTGTTCCGTGTCTGCTGATGTCGCTCGCTTTTGTGCTGGGCGTTCAGGCCCAATCCTCGGGCGAGCCCATGGGCTCGGTCCAAGGCACGGTGTCCAACGCGGCGAGCGGTTCCCCGCTCGGCCGGGCCAAGGTGGCCATCCGCGGCACGGCCCAAGAGACGCTGACCGACGATGACGGCAGGTTTTATCTCCGGGGCGCTCCGGCCAAGGCGATCGAGTTGGAAGTTTCGTATCTGGGTTTCGTGTCGCAAATCTCCCGGGTGACGGTGCCGCCCGGCGGACAGGTGGCGCAGGATTTCCTGCTCGGTCGCGAAAGAACCGACCGGCGCGGCGCGGACGACCGGACGATCATGCTGGATGCGTTCCAGGTGGTCGCGGAACAGACGATGAGCGGCCAGGCCGTCGCGATGAACGAACAACGCCATGCGGCCAACATCAAGAACGTGGTCTCGTTCGATGAACTCGGGGACCGCGGCCAGGAAAACGTCGGCGACTATGTGCGCTTTCTGCCGGGCGTCTCCATTTTGGACGACGGGGAAAATCCCGGCCGGATCGCCTTGGGCGGATTTCCGGCGGAAATGTCCAACATCCAGATCGACGGCGTGGACGTCGCGGCCACGGGCATTGGCGCGACCAGCAGTCGCGCCGCGGCGCTGCAGGACGTGCCGATCCTGAATATCGAGCGCGTGGAGGTCTCGAAGGTGCCCACGCCCGACCTGCCAGCCTCGGGCTTGGGCGGTTCGATGAACCTGATCGCGAAGACCGGAGCGGGCCTGAAGCGCCCGGTCGGCCGCTATCAGGTCTATATGAATTTCAACAACGTGGACGGCTTGGGTATCGACGGTGGTTCGCGGCAGCCCCACGACCGGGCGTCGCCGGGTCGCAAGGTGCCCTCGTTCAGCCTGAGCTACGCCTTTCCGGTGGGGAAGAGCCTCGCGGTCAGTTTGGGCGCGTCCCGCTCCTGGCGCCAGCGGCCGACGGACGACACGCCTTCGGAAGTCGCTTTCTGGAATTTGCGGGACACCTACTTTGCGACCGGCGCCCCGAAGGATTTCGCGCTCGCGATCACGCAATGGCGCCAGGAGGCCTCGATCTCCAGGACCGAAAACCTCCAGTTGGGCGTCGATTGGAAACTGTCGAAAAACGACACGCTCAGCCTGCAGGTTCAGCAACGGGCCGTGCTCGACAAAAAGGCCATGAGTTTTTTCACCTCCCGCATCAACGCCAACTACGATGCGATCGGCAACGCGGACTATACGGAAAGCCGCGGCACCACCGGGCGCTTCGAAATGGGCACCCTCAATCCGTCGAACTACGATGCGACCACCGATACGAGAATGTTTTCGTTGAAGTATCAGCATCGCGGCCCGGTGTGGAACATCGACGCGCAGGCCTCCCGCTCCGCCGCCGACCGCGAGCGCAGCAGCGTCGGCAAGGGCTACTTCAACGGCGTCCTCGCCAACGCGGCCAACGTCAACATCCGCGGCGACGGCATCGGGAAGGGGTCGAGCATCGGGCCGGAAACCTATAGGATCACCCGCACCAACGGCACGCTGCTGGATCCCTACAATGCCAACAACTACACGCTCGGCACGGCGAACGAGGAGTATGCCCTGTATCAGACGGACCTCACGGCCGGGCGCCTGAACGTCAGCCGCGCGATCGGCCGGAACCTCACGCTCAAGATCGGGAGCAGTTACAACCGCCTCGACAAGGACGACACCCGTCCGGTCAAGAACTACACCTTTGTCGGCCGGGCCGCCGGCCAGACGGCCGTCTCGCTCTACGACCTCGTGGATGAGTCGATCGACGTGAAGATGAACGGGAATCCGGTGCGGTGGATCAGCCCGGTGAAAACCTACAACCTCTTCGTGCAAAACCCGGAGTATTTCACCCTGAACACCACCCATATCCAGAACCGCGCGCAGAATTCCAAGCGGATGCTCGAGGATATCCTGGCCGGCTATTTCCGGTTCGATCTGCGCCTGCTGGCCGGCCGGTTGAACCTCATCGGCGGCGCCCGCTATGAGAAGACGGATCTCAAGGGGTGGAGCATGAAGCGGGACAATTTTGCCATCTACCAGCGCGATGCGGCGGGCAACCTGCTGCGCAACAGCAGCGGCGCGTTGATCCCCGTCACCAACAACGCCGAGGCGCGGCTCAGGCTCATCAACCAGGAACGGGGAAATTTCGAGAGCCAGAACTACGACGGGTTCTATCCCAGCCTGAACGCCAATTACGCGTTGACCGAGAACCTCGTGGCGCGGGCGGCCTACGCCCGGACGATCGGCCGCCCGGATGTGCAATATGTCGTGGCCGGGATCACGGTGCCGGTACCCACCGACACCAATGCGACCACCGCTCGCACCATCGTGGTCGGCAATCCCGGCTTGGCGCCCTGGACGGCGGACAGTTTCCACCTGTCCCTCGACTCCTATCATCTGAAAGGCGGATTCGGCTCCGTCGGGGTCTATCGCAAGCAGGTCAGCAACTTCTTCGCGCAGCGCGGGCAGCCGACCACGGCGGCAGCGCTCGAGGCCTACGGCATCCCGGAGGGAGACATCGAATATATGTTGGCCGACAACTACGTCCTGCGCCGCTGGGAAAATGTCGGCGATGCGACGCTGGACGGTGTCGAGCTGAGCTACCGCCAGGATCTGCGCTTTTTGCCGTCATGGCTGCAACTCGTGCAGGCTTGGGTGAACTACACGCATCTGAAGGTGGGGGGACGCAATGCGGCGGATTTCGTGGGTTTCAGTCCCGATTCCCTGACGGCGGGGTTGAACTACATCCGGCCGCGCTTCTCCGTCCGGCTGACGGCGGCCTATCAGGCCGAAACGAAGCGGGCGGAAGTGGTGGTCGTTCCCGGGACCTCCACCGAAGGATTCATCCCGCAGTCCACTTATGAATACCAAGCCGCCTATACCCGCTACGGGATCAGCGCGGAATACGCGTTGAGCAAGAAGCTCGCCCTCTACCTGAACTGGGACGACGTGTTCGCCAAGGATCGCCTCGTGTATCGCCGGGCGCCGAATACCCCGGCCTTTGCCCAAGCCTACCAACGCTACGTCACTCCTTCCTACATCGTCATCGGCGTGAAGGGCAGTTTCTGACGCCGGTCCCGGGATTGCACGTTATCAAGCCCAGCGCGTTCCTCCGCTTCAGCCCTCGCAACGGAATCATGATGCAACCCCTGCGCGCATACCGCGGATCGCTTCAACGTCTGCTTCGCGCCGGCATCTTGCTGGCCGCGCCTGCGGTAGCCGGCGCGGCAGAATTGTTCGATTTCGCACGCGCGTTTGATCCGGCCCAACAGGCCGCGCGAGGCGTTGCGATCGCCGTGACGGACGGTGCCTTGGATATCATAGGCACCGTGCCCGCGTCCGATCGCGGCGTGGTCTTGGCCTTGCCGGAGCAAGGGCGGCATCTCGCGCGCTTTCGCTGCGTCGGCACGAATCCCGGCCGGCCTTGGCGACCCGCCGGCGGCGCGGGCTGGAACAACGTCGATCTTGACTGGCATGAATGCGCCGCCCGTTTGCGAGGATGCCGGTGGTTCGCCGCCCCGGCCAACCGTGGCGCCCAGGTGCATTTCGACGTCGGATACGTTGCAGACCGGCCTTCGACGGTGGCGACCCGTCGCTGAAGGCCGAGGATGCTTTCAACTCGCGCCGCACCGTAGCCGCAGCGAAAATTGTTTGCCCTTCCCCATGAGCCTCAACCTGCCCCCGTCTTCCTCTTCGCCATCGTCTCCGCAGTCTCCTTCGACCCGTCGCCGGTTTTTGGCGACGGCCGGCGCCTTCGGCTCCGTCCTGATTTTGCCGCACGGCCTCCGCGGCCAAGGCACGCGTTCGCCCAACGAGCGTCTGCGCATCGCCCAAGTCGGCGTGGGCGGCCGCGGCGGTGCCGCGCTCGCGGGCCTCGCCGCCGAACAATTCGTCGCCCTGTGCGATGTGGACGAGAAACGTAGCCGCGCCGGACTCGCCGGCGGGAAAAAGGCGGGCCCGGACCCGGAGCGGCTGAAGGAAGCGAAATGGTTCAAGGACTTCCGCGTGATGTTCGAGCAGATGGCGGACAAAATCGACGCGGTCGCGATCGCGACTCCGGACCACATGCACTTCCCGATCGCGATGGCCGCGATCGCCGCGAAGAAGCACGTCTATGTCGAGAAGCCCATGTGCCGGTGCCTCACCGAGGTGCGGCGCCTGCACGCTGCCGCGAAAGCCGCCGGCGTCGTGACCCAGATGGGCAACCAAGGCCGCGCCGCCGAAGGCATCCGCCTCGCCCGCGAGTGGGTGCAGGCCGGCCTGATCGGCGAGGTCCACACCGTGCACACGTGGACGGACCGGCCGCGAGCGCCGTGGTTTTATCCGGCCGATTTCGATCCCGACGCCAATGCCAAGGAAACGCCCGTGCCCGCGACGCTCGACTGGGATCTCTGGCTCGGGATAGCGCCGCCGCGTCCCTACCGCCCGGAGTTGGTGCCTTCTTTTTGGCGCGGATTCACCGACTACGGCACCGGCTCCCTCGGCGACATGGGGTGCCACCAACTCGACGCGCCTTTCTACGCGCTCGATCTCGGATCGCCGTCGAGCGTGGAGGGCGCCACCACGAAGCAATATGCGAAAACCTTCCCGGCCTCGACCGCGGTGACGTGGAAATTCCCGGCGCGCGGCGGGCGCGGTCCCGTGGAAATGAAGTGGTTCGACGGCACGATGAAACCGCCGTTGCCCGTCCCCGGATTCAAACTCTCCGAGAGCGGCGGCAGCCTTTTCTACGGAACGAAGGGCATCATGAGCGTCACTTCCCACAGCGGCTCGTGCCGGCTCCTGCCCGAAGAGCGCATGCAGGCGATGGCGGGCGCGTTGCCGCCGAAATCCATCCCGCGGGTCGCAGGCGGACCGTTCACCGAATGGACGGCCGCCATCCGCGGCGGCCCCAAGTGCGGCTCCGATTTCGACTACGCCGCCGGCCTCACGGAGGTCGTTTTGCTCGGCGTCGCCGCGCAACGCGCCCAAGCCCGTCTCGAGTGGGACGCCGCCGCCGGCCGTTTCCCCAATCGCCCGGATTGCGATGTCCTCGTCGGTCCCGGCTACGGCTACCGCGCCGGCTGGGGAGTGTAGTCGGCGCGCCCCTGCGGTGGCCGCGGCAGAATTGAAGGGTTTCAAAGCCCCGGCAATCGCGTCCGCTTCCACCGGGGAAAACGATTTGCCTCCGCTCTTGGTCCGACCGTCCGTCCCCGGCCCCGACACCGCCTCCCGCAACAGCCCACCCATGCACCCCCTTGTCCCCGTTGGGAAGCCACTGTTTCTCGGGGCCGGCTTGCCCGCCACCGTCGGGCCCGCCCAAAGCGCGGCGACACCTGCATCGGAAGGGGGCGGCGTGTCTCGGGCGTTTCGCACCAACCCCGCCGAGCACGATTGCTTCGTCGCGGCGGCACGCGCCCCCGGCATCCGCATCGCTGCCAACCTCATGGGACCGCGGTGGTCGGTTGCCCGTTCGAAAAATGGCGGAAGGGCACGCGGCTCGATCTGTCGCTGAACGTGAACCACCGCTTCGACGAGGAACCGATGACCAGGGCCGCCTGCTCTCCCGGGGGCCGCCCGTTGCCATTGGCCGCGGGCCAGTGCTTCCGAGTTTAGTCGGTTGGCCGTCGTGCTGCCCCGAAGATCATGCCACTTCCCTGTGCTTACTTTTCCGACGCCGGCCTCGGTTGGGCCTGCCGCCGATTCATCAGGTCCCTGATCCGGCGGGGTGCCGTCGCCGCGGCCCTGGCGATCGGCGGCATCGGTTTTGGCGCCGAAAACCCGCCGCCGCGCAACACCCACTTCCGGCCGGGACAGCCCTGGCCCGACACGCAGGGCACCCACCTCAACGCCCACGGTTTCTGCATCCTTGATTTCGGTGGCCGCCACTACTGGTACGGTTCCCACAAGATCCCGGGCAAAACCGAATCCGAGAAAAACGAGGCCGGCGTCCGCTGCTATGTCAGCGACGATCTGCTCAACTGGCAAAATGCGGGGCTGGTGCTGGATGTCTTCGCGCCGGGTGCGCATCCCGAGCTGGCCGACGCCGCCATTCTCGACCGGCCCAAGGTGATTTACCACGCCGCCACGAAGAAGTTCATCCTCTACTTCAAACTCTACCCGCCCAAGTCGCAGGGAGGAAAGTCCGGCGTCGACTTCGCCTACGTCGGCGTGGCGACCGCCACGGCGCCGACCGGACCGTTTCACTACCAAGGTCGCTTTCTCGGCGGCAACAGCCGGTTCGGCACCGGCGACTTCGCCATCTTTCCGGACACCGACGGCTCGATCTACCACCTCGGCGTGCGCAAGCCGGACAAAATCCACGTCGGCGGACGGATGTCCGACGACGGCTTGCGTCCGGCCGGCGGCTACGTGGAACTGGCCGGCATCACCCCCGCGACCGAAGCGCCCGCGCTTTTCCGGCGCGGCAACAAGATTTACTTCCTCGGTTCCGGCAGCACCGGTTGGGCGCCCAACGCCGCCCGCATGTTCGTGGCGGACCGGGTCACCGGCCCGTATCGGGACCTCGGCAATCCCGTCCGCGGCGTAAATCCCCACAACCAGCTCGGCCCCGAGAAAACGTTCGGCGGACAAAGCACGTTTGTTTACCCCGTCGCCGGCCGTCGCGACGCGTGGATCGCGATGTTCGATATCAATCTGCCGCAGAATCCGATCACTTCCGGCTACATCTGGCTCCCCATCGAATTCGAGGGGGATCTCGCGATCATCCGTTGGCGCGACCAATGGGACCTCTCGGTCTTCTCTTCTCCATGACGATGCCTCTGCTTTTGAAACTCCGTTGGCTGTTCGCGTCCTTGCTCCTGGCCACCGTCTCCGCGCAACCGCTGGCCAACGACCGCTATTCCGTCGCTCCCGCGGCCGACGGCGCCGTGCAACTCACCGCGAAGGATGCCGGCACCTGGACCTTCCGCGGCGATTTCGTCGTGCTCCTGGCCACCGCCGATCCGAAGCCCGCGATGCGGCCCGGCAACATCCCGCGCGTCTCCTACAATATCCTCACCTGGCAGACCCCGGCAAAGCCGGCCGGCGCCGCGCTCAAAAGCGTCAAACGCGCTGCCGCCCAGGCCGGCGACGGTTTCGACGACACTATTCTCGATGGCGACACCCGGCAGCGCACCGCCGATGTGTTCGCCGCCGCCCCGGTAACGCGCCTCCGCGCCACGGCCGTCACGCGCGACGGCGACGCCCTCCGATTTGCCTTTCCCGAGCACGCGGACTTCACGCTCGCCGCCACGCTCACCTTGCCGGCGGGCGACGCCGAGCCCGTGCTCGCCTTCACGCTCACACCCAAACGCGCCGCCTGGTTCTCCGTCGGCTACACCGGCGCTCCCGCCCACCGCCTCGATGTTCTCGCGGAGGTCTGGCAGCCGTTCATCTGGCAGGAGAAACGCTTTCCCGAGCGTTCCTACCTTACCGCGGCCTTCCAATGCTCGCTGCCGGCGACATTCGTGCGCAAGGGCAACGTCACCCTCGGCGTGGTGGCCGATGCCGACGAACTGCCTTTCTCGCCGCTGCCGCTGCTCGACAACAGCCGCTTCGGCGTCGCGCTGCGCAACCCGGCCGGCGAGGCCCAGCCGATGGTTTTGGCCCCGCTGCTCGGAGGCGCCGAATCGAAGCGCACCGCCGGCCAGGCTTTCACGTTCAAACTCCGCTTGTTCGCCGGCGCCGGCGACATCACCGCGGCCTACGAGACGCTCGCCCGCCGCCTCTACGGTTTCCGCGACCACCGCCGCAACGCCATCGCCACGCTCAACGAGACGCTCGACAACATGATCGACTACGGGATGAGCAACTTCAGCTGGTTCATCGAGGAACTGAAGGGCTGCTCCTATTCCACCGACGTCCCCGGCGCGGTGAAGAACGTCTCCTCGCTCAATCCGCTCAACCTCGCCCTCGTCACGGACGACGAGGAGATCTTCCGGAAACGCGCCTACCCGATCGTCGAGTTCATGCTCTCGCGCGAAAAGTTCCTCTTCTCGCTCGATCCGAAGCAAAAGATCCAGAGCCCTTCGCGCGCCCTGCTCGGCCCCTGCGCGCCGGTCAGCGAACTCGCCACGCTCTACGGCATCACCCACGGCGCCTCGCCGGTCTTGCGTCAAATGGCCGAACAGATGCTCGGGCGGAACCGCATTCTCAATCTGGACGACATTGCCGAGGGCGGCAGTTGGCAAAACCAGCTGGGTGTTTTTCTGGTCACCGGCGACGCCCGGTTGCTCGCCTCCGCCCGCCGCGGCGCCGATGCCTATTTGGCGCAGCGCGTCGACCGGGCCGCCACCGGCTTCGACGACGGCGGCATGTTTTTCTGGATCGGCTTCACTCCAAAGTGGATCGACCTCTTCCGTCTCTACGAGGCGACGGGTGAGCCGCGCTACCTGGCGGCGGCCCGTCAGGGCGCCCGCCAGTACACGATGTTCACGTGGATGGCTCCGCGCATCCCCGACACCGCTGTGACCGTGAATCCCGGCGGCCAGGCCCCGGTGTATTGGTATCTGAAGAGCAAAGGCCACGCTCCGATGCAGGCCCCGGAGGAAACGGTTCCCGCCTGGCGGCTCTCCGAGATCGGCCTCACGCCGGAATCTTCGGGCACGATGTCGGGACACCGCGCCATCTTCATGGCCAACTACGCGCCGTGGATGCTCCGCCTCGCCGCAATTACCGGCGACAAACTGCTCCACGATGTCGCCCGCTCCGCCGTCGTCGGCCGCTATCGCAATTTCCCGGGTTACCACATCAACACCGCGCGCACCACGATCTACGAGCGGGCCGACTATCCGCTGCGCGATCACAAGGCGCTCAGCGTGAATTCGTTTCACTACAACCATATCTGGCCGCATATGAGCATCCTCCTCGATTTCCTCGTGACGGATGCGTTCGCGCGGTCCGGCGGCAAGATCGATTTCCCCGCGCACTTCATCGAGGGCTACGCGTATCTGCAGAGCAAATTCTACGGCGACCGCCCCGGCAAATTCTTCGACCGGGACGATGCCGTGCTGTGGATGCCCCGTCGGTTGCTCAAGAGCAGCTCCGTCGAAATCAACACCCTCGTCGCCCGCGGCCGCGACCGCCTCTACTTCGCGTTCACCAACCAATCCCCCGAGCCGGTTTCCGCCGAGATCGTGCTCAGCGCCGCGGTCCTCCCGCAACTCGCCGGCCAAACCTACCGCACGCGGGTCTTCCGCGACGGCTCCGCCACGGCGCTGCGCGACGGCCGCCTCACCGTTACGGTGCCGCCGATGGGGCTCACCGCCGTCGAAGTCGAGGGCCTCGCCGTCACGCCGAAATTCCAGGACCGCCTCGTCGGCGCCCGTGCCGCCGATGCGTGGCGTCGCGACCGCGTCGAACTGCCGTTCGGCGGCACGCAGGCCATGATCCTCAATTTCGGACCCGCTGCGACCACCGCCTACGTTTACCTTCAGGCGGACGACTCGAAATTCAAGGAGGTCACGCTCAGCTACGCCGTCGGCGATCGCAAGGCGACCGTCACCGACGCGAGCTACCCGTTTGAATTCACCGTTCCCGTGCCGATCGGCGCCGCGAGTTTCGATTTCGAAGTGCTGGGCGTAACGCTCTCCGGTGAAAAGCAATCCTCCGGTCCTGCCGCGCTGCAGCGTTGAGGTCCGCATCGTCCGATGGCCATGACCCGTATCCCGCATCTCCGCTGGTGGATCGTCGCGCTGATCTTCTTCGCCTCCGTCCTGAACTACGTGGACCGGCAGGCGCTTTCCATTCTGGCGCCCACCATCCAGCAGGAGCTTGGTCTCTCCAACGAAGACTACGCTTCGGTCCTCAACGCCTTTCTGGTCGCCTATACCGTCGCGCTCATTCTCTCGGGCAAAATCGTCGACCGCTTCGGGGTCCGCTTCGGTCTGGCGCTGTTCGTCGGCTGGTGGTCCATCGCCAATATCCTCACGGGCTTCGCCCGTTCGGCCGTTTCCCTCGGCGTCTGCCGGTTCCTGCTCGGGCTCGGTGAAGCGGGCAACTGGACCGCCGCGCCCAAAGCCGTCTCCGAATGGTTCCCCGCCCGCGAACGCGGACTGGCCATCGGTATCTACACGCTGGGCGCTACGGTCGGCGCGACGCTCGCGCCCGTTCTCATCGTCGGCCTCGCCTCGTGGCACAGTTGGCAGGCCGCCTTCATCGTGACCGGGTCCGCCGGCCTCGTCTGGCTCATTCCGTGGCTCTGGCTCTACCGCCGCCCCGGCGAACATCCCCGCCTGACCGCGGAAGAACGCACGCTGATCGAGTCCGGGCAGGCCGCGGAACTTGCCGCCAATCCCGCCGCCGCGCCCGACTGGGGCAAATGGTACCGCGTCCTCCTGCGGCGCGAGGTCCTGCTGCTGATTTTCGCCCGCATGTTGACCGATCCCGTCTGGTATTTTTTCCAGTTCTGGTTCGCCAAGTATCTCTACGACTCGCGCGGCCTCGATCAGAAATCCCTGAGCGTCACGTGGGTCGTGTACCTCGCCGCCGACATCGGCGTGCTCGCCGGCGGCTGGCTTTCCGGCCTGTTGATCAAGCGCGGCACCGCCCCCGTGCGCAGCCGCCTGTGGATCATGCTCGCGTGCGCGTTGCTCGTGCCGCTCGGCGCGGTGATCCCGCATGCGGACGCGCTCTGGCTCGTCCTAGCCTTTGGCATGGTCGCCGTGCTCGCGCACCTCGCATGGCTGATCAATCTCAGCGCTCTCGTCGTCGACCTCGTGCCGCGCGGCTCGCTGGCCTTTGCCTTCGGGGTGATCGCCGCCGGCAGTTCCCTCGGCGGCCTGATGATGAACAAAGCCGTCGGTTCCCTCGTGACCAACACGTCCTACGATCCCGCCTTCGGCTTCATGCTCCTCCTGCACCCGCTCGCCTGGCTCCTCGCCTGGCAACTCCGTCCTCGCCCCGCGAACGTCTAGGCCCTTCCTCTCTCCGTTCTCTTTTCCCCGATGCTCGTCCATCCTCCCGTCGCTTCCCGTGCGCTCACCCGGAGAAATCTCGCCGCCGACCTCGTGGTCGTCGGCGGCGGCCTCGCCGGCACCTGCTGCGCCATCACCGCGGCGCGCGCCGGCCTCAAGGTCGTCCTCGTGCAGGACCGGCCCGTGCTCGGCGGCAACGCTTCCAGCGAGGTGCGGCTCTGGGTCCTCGGGGCGACCTCCCATCTCGGAAACAACAACCGCTGGGCCCGCGAGGGCGGCGTCATCGACGAGTTCCTCCTCGAAAACCAGTACCGCAACCCCGAGGGCAACCCGCTGATCTGGGACACCATTCTCCTCGAGAAAACCATCGCCGAGCAAAACCTCACGCTCCTCCTCAACACCGCCGTCCACGATCTGGAGAAATCCGGCCCCGACACGATTCGCGCCGTCCGCGCGTTCAATTCCCAGAACTCCACCGCCTACGAAATCGCCGCTCCGCTCTTCGTCGACGCGTCGGGCGACGGCATCGTCGGCTTCCTCGCCGGCGCCGCGTTCCGCATCGGCGCCGAAGCCGCCGCCGAGTTCGACGAAGCCTTCGCGCCCGCTGTCGCCACGAGCGAACTGCTCGGCCACTCGATCTACTTTTATTCCAAAGACACCGGCCGCCCGGTGAAATTCACCGCGCCCAGCTACGCGCTCCAGGACATCACGCAGGTCCCGCGCTACCGCGACTTCAACGCCGCCGAGTTCGGCTGCCGCCTGTGGTGGATCGAATACGGCGGTCTCCGCGACACCGTGCACGAAACCGAGGAGATCAAGTGGGAGCTCTGGCGCGTCGCGTACGGCGTTTGGCACTACATCAAGAACTCCGGCAAATTCCCCGAAGCCGCCAATCTCACGCTCGAATGGGTCGGCACCGTTCCCGGCAAACGCGAGAGCCGCCGCTTCGAGGGGGATTTCATGGTATCGCAGCGCGATCTCATCGAGCAACGCCCGCAGCCCGACGCCGTTTCGTTCGGCGGCTGGTCCATCGATCTTCACCCACCGGCGGGCGTCTACAGTCCGAAACCCGGTTGCCAGCAATGGCACGCGAAGGGCGTTTTCCCGATTCCCTACCGCAGCCTCTACTCGCGCAACATCGCCAATCTCTTCCTAGCCGGCCGCATCACCAGTGCGACGCACATCGCCTTCGGCTCCACCCGCGTGATGGCCACCTGCGCCCACAGCGGACAGGCCGTCGGCCTCGCGGCCGCCCTCTGTGCCCGCGACGGACTCGCCCCGCGCGACCTCGTCGCCCCGGCCCGGATGGCCGAGTTGCAACGCCGTCTCCTGCGCGCCGGCCAGTTCATTCCCGGCGTCCCGCTCCACGACGCCGCCGATCTCGCCGCCCGCGCGACGCTCACCGCTTCTTCCACCTACCAACTCTCCGAACTCCCCGCCGGCCCCGACCGCCTCCCGCTCACCGACGCCTGGGCCATGCTGCTCCCCGTCGCGCCCGGCCCGATGCCTGCCGTCACGTTCACGCTCGACGTCGCGACCGCCACCGAACTCGTCGCCGAACTCCGCGTGAGTTCAAAGCTCAACAACCACACGCCCGACGTCACCCTGGCGACGCTCCGCGTTCCGCTTGCCGCCGGCCCGGCGCAGGCCGTCACGCTCACGTTTCCTTCCTCGATCGACGCCCCGCGCTACGCCTTCGTCTGCTTCGCCGCCAACCCCGCGCTCACCGCCCACCTCAGCGACCAACGCCTTACCGGGGTTCTCGCCGTCACGCAAAAATTCAACCGCGCCGTCGCAAAATCCCCGCGCCAGGAGCCGCCTCCCGGCACCGGCATCGAGAGCTTCGAGTTCTGGATTCCCCAGCGCCGGCCCGGCGGAAAGAATCTCGCGCTGCGGGTCGAGCCGCCGCTCGCGCTCTTCGCCCCGGAGAATCTCCGCAACGGATTCAGCCGCCCGACGAACCAGCCCAACGTCTGGCTCGCCGCCCTCGGCGACACTGCGCCCAGCTTGACGCTCACGTGGCCCGAGTTCGTGGAGATTTCGCGCCTTGAATTCGACCTCGACGCCGACTTCGACCACCCGCTGGAGACCGTGCTGATGTTGAACCCCGAGACCGTCGCGCCGTTTTGCGTTCCCGCCCTCCGCGTCCTCGACGACACCGGCCGCGTCATCGCCGAGTTCCGCGACCAACATCTCAGCCAAGCCGCGCTCACGCTCGCCGCTCCCGTGCGCACCCGCAGCCTCACCGTCCAGCTTACGGCACCCGCCAGCGGCGCCCCCGTCGCGCTCTTCCGCGTCTCCGCCTACTGAGGTGTTTCGCCGGTTTCGACTACGAGGCGGAGCTTAACGGAAGGTCATTCAATTCCCGCCGTGCTTCGCGCCAGAAAGGGTAGTGGGCATCCAATAGATCGATGAACTTGCGGCTGTGGGTGGGTACGACCACATGCGCCA
>NEUS01000022.1 GCA_002288455.1 Opitutia bacterium Tous-C1TDCM | reverse complement strand
GATGACGGGTTCGCCGGGGAGGGGATAAAGTTCCGGGATGATTTCATGGCCGCGTTCGCCGCGGACGAGAATCCGGCCCATCGGACCGCGGTCGCCGATGCGGAGGGCGCCGCGGGCGCGCATCAGTTTCGCAGGCGGGAGATCGGAAAGGTCGGGCGCGTGGCCCTCGCGCGTGTGGAACACGGCGAGACCGGCGCGCCGCCAGGCGGCGAGCAGGCGGACGTTGGGATCGATAGTGCGGCGGAGCAGCGCGACATCGTTGCCGAGCGCGGCGCCGAAACCTCCCGGCTCCAAGAAATCGCGCTGCATGTCGATGACGAGGAGCGCACACGCCTCCGGCTCGAAAGGAAACGGGTACGGCTCGGCCGGAATCCCGCGGATGGCGCCGTCCGTCTTCATGCGACGAGACGCGCCACCGGGGCGGTGCAGACCCCGGCGGCTTCGAGCGCGCGGGCGACGCGCAACAAAGTGGCTTCGCGCCAAGGGGCGGCGATGAGTTGCACGCCGATGGGCTGCGGGCCGGCGGTGTGCACGGGGGCCGCGACGACCGGCAGACCGATGAAACTGATCGGCTGGGTGAAGAGGCCGAGGTTCGCGCGGACGGGCATTTCGACGCCCTCGAGCGACATCGTTTCCTGGCCCAAGAACGGAGCCGGTATCGGCGTCGCCGGGGCCAGCAGCACGTCGACCTCGCGGAAAACCTCGCGCACCTGCGCCCGGAACCAGGCGCGGAATTTCTGCGCGTGCACATACCAGGCGGACGGAGTGAGCGCGCCCGCGATGAAGCGGTCGCGGAGCTTCTGATCGAAGTCGCCGGCGCGGGTGCGGGTGCGGCCCAGGTGCAGGGCGCCGCCTTCGGTGGCGGTGATGAGAAACGCGGCGGCCCGGGCGAGGCCGGCCTGCGGCAGTTCGACGCGGCGGCCGCCCGCGGAAACCCCGAGGGCGCGGGCGACGACCGCCACGGCCGAGCGGGCCTGCGGCGGGCATTGCGCCTCGAAATAGCCGCCGAGCGTCGCGATGCGCAGACCCTCGATGCCTGCGGCGATCCCGGGCCCGGCGGGCTCGGGCGGCCGGAAGGCGCACGCGGCGTCGCGCGGATCCGGTCCCTGCATCGCATCGTAGGCGGCGGCGAGATCGGCGACCGTGCGCGCGAACGGTCCGATATGGTCGAGGCTGTCGACAAACGGAAAACTGCCCGCGCGCGAGAGCCGGCCGTAGGTGGGCTTCAGGCCCCAGATACCGCAGAACGAGGACGGCACGCGGATCGAACCGTTGGTGTCGGTGCCGATCGAAAACGGCACGAGCCCGGCGGCGACGGCGGCGCCGCAGCCGCCGGAGGAGCCGCCGGCGGACCGGGCGAGATCGTGCGGATTGCGCGTCGAGCCGTCGTGGGCGTTGTCGGTCAGGAAATCGTAGGCGTACTCGCCCATGTTGAGGGCGCCGAGGCAGACGGCGCCGGCGCGGCGGAGGCGCTCGACGCAGGCGGCATCCTCGGCCGCGGGCGGGCGCTCGCGGTTGATCTTGGAACCGGCGACGGTGACGCAGCCCGCGAGGTCGAAGAGATTCTTCACCGCGTACGGCGCGCCGGCGAGCGGGCCGGGATCGCGGCCGGCGGCCACGGCATCGTCGACGGCGGCGGCTTCGGCGCGGGCGCGCTCGGCGGTGACGAGCGTGAACGCGTTGAGGTCCGCGTGGGTGGCGCCGACTTGGGCGAGAGCGAGTTCGGTGACGGCGCGGGCGGAGACGCTCCGTTGCCGGACGGCGGCGGCGATTTCCGCGGCGCTGGCGACGAGAAAATCCCGGTTCATGGCGTGAAGACCGGCGCGGGTTCGGCGGCGTCGGGCAAGGCGAAGGCCAGCAGCGGGGCGGCGACGGCGGCGGTGCGTTGCAGATTCGCCACGACACCGGGCCGATGCGCCGGATCGATCCGCAAGCCGAGCGCGGCGGCGCTTTGGTCGACGTAGGCCTCCCAGGCGGCGGGAGTTTCCGGCGCGGAGAGCGGGTTCGAAACGTGCGCGGAAACGATTTTCCAACCGAGACCGGGGAAACGCACCCACACCTGGGATTGGCGGCTGTGCTTCGGCAGACCGGACACCTTTTGCGCGATCTCGCACATGATCGAGACGGTGTCCGCGCCGATCGCGAGAATCTCGCGCCGGAGCAGGGTGCGTTCGGTAAAGGCCGGCGCGGAGGCCTGGCGGTAGGCCGCGACGGAAGCGGCGCCGTAAAGATGCTCGCCGACGCCGTAGCGGACCGTGTGCGGAGAATCCCAGAAAAACGCGGTGAGCGCGGCGACGTCGTTGGCCGCGAGGGCGCGTTCGTAGCTGTCGTGGAGGGCGGTCAGTTCGGCAACGACGGCCGGGGCGTTGATGGCGGGCATCTGTCCGGGGGTTAGCACGGAGCGGACCATGTGGGTTGGGGCAGGAGTTGAAATCGGGCGACGGGGGCGGGCGGAGCGCGGGCCCCGAATTCCGGGGTTGGCCGGCCCGGCCTACCGTCGCCCGATTTCTTGGATCACCACTTGTAGCTGACGGTCAGGTCGGCCGTGGGCCCGATGCTGGGGCTGACGAACACATCCCAGAAGAGGAACTGGGGCGTGTAGTAGCGCTCATCGAGGAGGTTGTTGGCGTTGAGGCGAAACGACCACGGGCCGCGATTGTAGAACAGCGCGCCGCGCGTCACGAAGTAGGCCGGAAGTTTCACCTGCTGGAGGTAACCGGAGTAGAAAGACGACACGTAGGTGCCGCCGAGGGAGGCGCCCCAGCCTTGCTTCGACGTGTAGGTGCCGTTGAGCGAGAAGACGCGCTGCGGAGTCGGCGCCTGAATGGGGGATTTCACGCCGATGAGGCCGCCGACCGCGACGAAGCGGCCGCCGTAGGTTTGCGCCGGGTTCAGGCCGAGCGCGGAGGGCGGCACGCCGAGGAAGAAGGGCGGATTCTGCAGATCCGTGCGCTGCCACGTGGCGGCGGCGGTGAAGCTCAGCGAGCGCGTCGGGGCGTAACGGGCCTCGGCTTCGAAGCCCTTGGACTTGTAGGTGTCGAAGGTGCCGGCGGTCGGGTTGAAAGCGGTCTTTTCCTGGCGGTAGTACGCGAGCGAGGTGAAGAGTTTGCCCTTGAAGAGCGTGCCCTTGAGGCCGCCTTCGGTGAGTTCCGAGTCCTGCAGCCAGGTGCTGCCGGCAAGGTTGAGCCGGTCGATCATGCCGCCTTGGCCGAGCTCGACGTAGCGGGAGGTAGCGTGGGTGACGTAGGGGCTGAGGCCGTCGAACTTGTAGGAGAGGCTGGCGTTGTACGTGAGGGCGTTGTCCGAGGCGTTCGCGTAATCGTAGACGGCGCCGAGATCCGTGCCGTAGGTGTGCGCGTTGTAGCGATCCCACCGGCCGCTGGCGATGAAGCCGAGCTTCTCGGAGAACATCAGGTCGACGAGCGCGAAGGCGCCGAGGTCGGTGAACGCGCCCGTCTGGCGCCAGTTGTAAGACACGTTGCCGGAGCCGGTGTGCGCGCCCTCGAAGCGGTCGTTGCCCGTGGGGCCCGCGGAAATGTCGCGGCGGTCGAGCACCTGGTAGCCGCGGCCGCGGGATTCGCGCTCGTCGCCGTCGGAGTAACGCCAGGAGACGCCGAAGACGCCGTCGAGTTTGCTGGTCGCGGTGGGTTTGGCGCTGAGGGCGAGGGTCGTCTTGTTTTCGAAGACCATCGCGAGGTAGTCGGCGGTGAAGCCGTAGCTCGAGTACTTCGTGTGGTTCATGTAGTCGTAGAACGACTGGTTCTTGAGGCTCATGCCGTCGGCGAACGACTTCGTGACATCGAAGTAGGCCGTGAGCGCGTCGGTGCGGGAGAAGTCGATCGGTTCCACCTGCACGGTGTGGTGGCTGAGCTTGACCGTGCGCACGGTGGCGGGATCGAGCGCGAAGGCGGCCTGCTGGTCGGCGGAGAGCGCGCCGTACGGGAACGGATTGGCGAATGCGAATTGTTCGAGGGCGTAGCGGCCGATCTCGGCGGGGGTGAGGAAGCCGTTGCCGTTGGTGTCGAGATTCAACCGGGCGCGGCCCGCGAGGTATTCGCCGTCGGTGTCGATCATGCGCTGCGTGACGCGGTTCCAGCCGAGGCTCTGGTTGAGATCGGACCACTGGGCCATGAAGCCGTACTCGAGGAGCACGGAATCCGTGAGCTGGGTGTCGATCGCGAGCTGCACGAGCGAGTTCTCGTTGTAGATGTTGTCGTAGAAGCTGTCGGAGTCCTCCGTCTGGACGAAGACATAGGCGCCGGACTTTTTGCCGAAGAGGGAGAACGGCGCGCCGTATTCGAGACTGCCGATTTTCTTGCCGTAGGAGCCGAAGGTGGCGCTGGCGATGCCGGCCGGCTTTTCGATGAACTTGGCGGTTTTGCTCTTGGCGGTCTTGGGAATGAAGTTGAGCACGCCGCCGACTTTGCCGCCGCCGTAGATGGGCGGGGGCGGCCCTTTCACGATCTCGGTGTAATCGGTGCTCGCGATCGGCGTGGGGAAGTTGCCGCGATTCTCGATGCGGCGGAAACCGCGGAAGAAGTTGTCCGCGCGTTCGCCGCGCACGTCGAGGGCGCCGGGCACGCCGAAATAGTTGCCGGTGAAGGAACCGGCCGTCACCGCCACGAAGTCGTTGACCGTGCGGATCGAGAACAGATCGGTGAGCGAACTCTCGATCACGGTGATTGACCGCGGGGTGTCGATCAGCGGCCGCGAGACGCCGAACAGGCTCGCGCTCTCGCGGGCCGGGAGCACGTCGTAGAGGTCGTCGGCCTTGGCGGAGGCGACGAATTTTTCGAGCGTGACGACGCTGTCGGCGGCGGCCGGGGCGGACTGGGCCCGGAGGGCGGGGAGGGCGGAGAGGGCCGCGAACAGGAGCGCGGCGGCGCGCCCGGGCGACGGACGGTGGGGGAAACGGGAGGCGGTCAGGTGTGGAGCATGCATCGGCGGAGCGGCGGTCGGATTGGGTGAACGGCGGAGGACGGCCGGGCCAAAGCAGCGGGTGTGCCAGATGGGATACAATAATGTATACATTAACGTATGCGATTCGCCGTTGCGTGTCATCAGGGCGCCCGTTTGCTTCCGCGCCGATGGCCCGTCGTGTCAGTTCACCCGATGCCTTGGCGGCGAAAACCGCCGCGCCGGCCGTGCCGCCGGCCGCGGCGGGAATGGCGCCGCAAATTCTGAAGACGCTGCGCGAGCGCATCCTGAATTGGCATTACCCGCCGGGCCGGCATCTCGGCGAGCAGGTGCTGTGCGAGGAGTTTTCGTCGAGCCGCATCCCGGTGCGCGAGGCGCTGCGGGTGCTTGCCGAGCAGGGGCTCGTGGACCAGGTCCCGAACCAGGGTTGCTACGTGAAGCAGCCGGACGTCGACGGCATCCACCAGCTCTACGACTACCGTCTGGCGCTGGAACTTTTCACGATCGAGCGGGCGGCCTCCGCGGGAATTTCGGACGAACTCGTCGCGCGGACGCGGGCGAAGTGGCAACCGCTGCTCTCGATCCGGGCCGATGCGCCGGTCGACGGCATGGAATTGGTGAAGGCCGACGAGGCGTTCCATCTCGGTTTCGCGCGGGAGATCGGGAACCCGTACATCATCGAGGCGCTGGAAGACATCAACGAGCGGCTGCGCTTCGTGCGCCTGGTGGTGATCACCACGCCGCACCGCGTGCAGGCGACGGCGGGCGAACACCTCGCGGTGCTCGAGGCCGTGGTGAAGAAAAATCCGGAGGCCGCACGCAAGGCGCTGCGGCTGAATATCAGCGCGGCGCGCAACAAGGTGGAGGTCGCGCTGGCGCAGGCGCTGACCAATTCGCATCGGCGGCGCTGAGCGGTGCGGCCCTCACTGGCCGGGCAGGCAGAGGCAGGAGGACGTGAGCTCGACGTCGGCGTGGGCCCAGACTTCGCGGAAGCGGGCTTCGAGGCGGTCGGCGTCGGCGGGATCCTTCTTCTGCAAACGGAGACTGCGGGCGAGGCCGTAGAGGGACCAGCCGTTGTCGGGATAGCGGGCGAGGTCGGCGCGGTAAACGGCTTCGGCTTCGGCGAAACGCAGGCGTTGCATGAGCGCGGCGCCGAGGGCGTGGCGGACAGGTTGGGCCCAGGCGGGCGGTTCGGCGTAGCGCAGTTTGTCCTCGCGGGCGACGGCCTCGCGAAGGGCGGCGAACGCGGGCTCGGGTTGGCCTTCGGCGAGGAGGATTTCGCCTTCGAGAAGGCCGGCGGCGATGTCCATGACGTCCTTGAGCGGATTCTTCCGGTATTCGGCTTTGGGAGGGAGTTTGGCGCGGGCGGCGACGAAGTCCGCCTGTTCGGCGCGGGCGCCGACGGGGTCGCCGCGGGCGGCGCGGGCGATGCCGCGGGCGAGGAGACGCCAGGCGCGGGCGTGGGTGAGTTTCTCCGCCGGGGCGGGGGCGGCGAGGATCTCGTCCCATTGGCCGAAACGCTTCATCACATCGAAACGCATGGCGTGGAAACCGTCGGCGGCGGCCGAGTCGCGCTGCCACTCGGGCGGTTGGCGCACGAAGAGGTCGTCCATGATCTTGGCGGCGAGGGCGCCGCGGCCCGACATCATCGCGGCGAAACACAGCATGTGGTAATCGTGCGCCATGTAGCCGAGATAGTTGCCGAGTTTGCGGTTGGCGGCGGCGACGTAGGCGAGGTCGATCTCGATGGCGCGCTGGTTGACGACGATGGCGTCGTGCCAACGGCCGCGGCGCACGTCGATGTGCGAGGCCATGTGGACGAGGTGGCCGAGCCCGGGGGCGATCACGCGGAGACGGTCGGCGGCGGCGTCGGCCTTTTCCGGATACGCGGAGGCCTCGTGGGCGTGGACGGCGAGGTGGTTGCCCAGCGGATGGCGGGGAGCGGGGCGGAGGACGGCGTCGAGGACGGCGATGACTTCGTCGGTGCCCGGCTGGGGCGAACCATCGGGGTGCCACAGATCCCAAGGCCGCAGCACCATGAGGGCTTCGGCGAACCAGGCGCCGACGTCGGCGTCGCGGGGGAATTCGCGCCACACCTCGCGCATGGCGGCGGCGTAGGCCTCGTCGAGGGGCCGGCGCGGGGCTTTCGGGTCGGCGGCGAAGTGCGTGCGGGCGGCGCGGAGGAGGGCGCGTTCGACGGGGGTGGCGGCGGCGACGAGGGCGTCGGCGCGATCAAGGGCCTGCCAAGCGAGGGCGGCGCGTTCGGCGGAGACGCCGGTGGCGTTGATGTGCGGACTGCAGGCCAGAGCGACGCCCCACCAGAGCAGGGGCGCGTCGGGCGACAAGACGGTCGCGTGCTGCATCGAGCGCAGGCCCTCGTCGTGGTTGAAGTTGGTGACGAGGGCGACGCCCTGGTCGAAGTAGCGTTGGGCGAGCGGCGAGGCGCCGGTGACGGGACGCGTGTGCGGGCCGGTGCCGGCGAAGAGCGGGACGGCCGCGGATGCGGCGGGGGAAACGGGGGCGACGGGAGATTCGGCGGCGCGGAGCGCACCGGAAAACGCGAGGGCCAGGCAGAGCAGGGGGCGCAGCAAATGCATGGGGCGGGGAGTGGGCCGACGGTGCGTGCGGACGGGGGCGTTGGCCAGCGGGAATCCGCGGGCGGGAGCAAGGAGGAGAAAGGGCGAGGACGTTTTCGTTAGCGAAACGGACGGGAACGCGCATGGTCGCGGGCATTCCATGAAACGCATGAAGACGCTGCTGGGGTTGCTGCTTTGTTGCTGCGCCGGAATGTTGCAGGCGCAGGTCGAGACGATCGACCTGGGGGCGCGCGGGAAGATCACGCTGTACCTGCTCGGAGAGTGGAGCGTCGACTATTCGACCTTGGGGAAAACGAACACGGTTTCGATCACGCCGAAGCAAGAAGGCGTGAACGCGTCGTGCACGCTGGCGTTCACGTTTCCGGAAATCGACCGGCTCGAAACCAAGGCGCGGCTGAAGTCGCAAGTGGAGACGGATTGCTTCGGCCTAGCCGAAGGATCGGCGGAACGGAAAGCGGTGGCGCGGGAACTGGCGGTGCGGGCGGGCATCGGGTTTGCCTGCAACTTCACGGATCCGGAATTGATCGGACAGCCGCCGAAGAAGGGCGACTACAAGGTCACGACGGTGGGCAAAGTGAAGCTCGCGCCGGACGTCGTCATCGACGTGCAGATCCTGGCGGACGGCTTCAAAGACGAGCCGTACCAGCAATTGCTCGGCGCCATCGAAGGAATGGAATTTGCGCCGGGGCGGGGACGTTGACGCGACGGAATTCGGGGCCAGCGCGGGCTTGAAACGCGGCCGCGGCGGCATCGCGCTGCGGGCATGACGAGCGGTCAAGGCGAGGATCCGGGCACGGCGGTGGCGGAAATCCAAGGGTTGTACGGGGCGTTTTCGTTTCCCGAAAAGCTGCTGCAGAAAATTTGGCTGCGGGGAAATTTCGACCGGACGCGGCTGGCGACGGGTGCGGGCACGCCGGTGCAGGTCGGGCATCCGGGAAAATGGAATTTGCTCGGCGGGCCGGATTTCCTCGGGGCGCGGCTGCGGTTCGGGGCGGAGCGGGAAACGGAGGGCGACGTCGAACTGCACCTGCATGCGCGGGATTGGGACGCGCACGGGCACGCGGCGGATCCGGCATATGCGCGGGTGGTGCTGCACGTGGTGCTGTTTCCGCCGGAGCCGGGGCGGCGGACGATCGGGGCGGGCGGGCGGGAGATCCCGGTGGCGGCGCTGTTGCCGCTGTTGCGGCATGATCTGGAGGAATTCGCGGCGGACGAGGCGGTGGAGGGGTTGGCGGACCGGGCGGGCGCGCGCATTCCCGAGGAACTCGGCCGGTTGCCGGCGGGGGAATTGGGGGCGTTGCTCGCGCGGCAGGCGACGGAGCGTTGGGCGCAGAAGGTGAGGTTTGCGGAATTGCGCTGCGCGCGGCTCGGCTGGGCGGAGGCGTGCCACCAGACGGCGCTGGAAATATTGGGATATCGGTTCAACCGCGCGCCGATGGTGCGGGTGGCGGCGCGGTGGCCGTTGGCGGAATGGCAAAACGGCGCGATGCCGGCGGCGGAGCGGGCGGAGTTGGCGTATGCGTCCGAGGCAGGGGCGTGGAGTTTGCAGGGCGTGAGGCCGGCGAACCGGCCGCGGTTGCGCCTGCGGCAATATGCGCGGTGGGTGGAGGCGCGGCCGGATTGGCCCGGGCGGTGGGCGCAGTTGGGCGAGGCGTGGGCGGGACGAGGAGACGGCGATCCTCCGGGGGAAACGACGATCCGCGGGCGGCGGCGGGAATTGGAGATAGGGAATTGGCGGGAGCGGATTGCGGACGAGGTGATGGGCGGGGCCGTCGGCGGGACGCGGGGCGAAACGCTGATCTGCGACGGTCTGTTGCCGTTGCTGGCGGCGCGGGCCGGGGCGAAGACCGAGATTGCCGCGGCGGCGCGGCGCCGGTGGGAGGCGTGGCCGCCGGGAGATTTGCCGCCGTTGATTGCGCGGGGCCTGCGCGAACTCGCGGTGTGCGACGGCAAAGGCTGTCCCGTCAGCCACGGCGCCGCGCAAGGCCTGCTCGGATGGCTGATTGATAAAACCGGAATTCGGAGACCGGAAACCGGAGAGGACGGAGTATAGCTGAGAGCTGCAGCGGTCAGTTTTCGGCGATCGGCGTTGGCTAATCCGCAATCCGCAATCCGCGATCCGCAATTCCGTAACTCCGGTTTCCGGTATCCGAATTCCGGTCTTATAGATCACTCGACCGTGACGGATTTCGCGAGGTTGCGGGGTTTGTCGACGTCGCAGCCGCGGGCGACGGCGATGTAGTAGCTGAGCAATTGGACCGGGATCGAGGCGACGATGGGCAGGACGGCTTCGTGGCATTCCGGAATCACGATGGTCTCGTCGGCGAGGCCGGCGGGGAGTTCGACGTCGGCGGTGACGATGGCGATGATCGGACCCTTGCGCGCTTTGATTTCCTGCATCGAGGAAACGACTTTGTTGAGCATCTCGCCGCTGGGGGCGAAGAAGACGGACGGGCATTGCTCGCTGACAAGGGCGATGGGCCCGTGTTTCATCTCCGCGGCGGGGTAGCCTTCGGCATGGATGTAGGAGATTTCCTTCAGCTTGAGCGCGCCTTCGAGGGCGATCGGAAACAGCGCCAACCGGCCGAGGAACAGCATGTCGGTGTGGTGCGCATAGCGCTGCGCGATGCCGCGGATATGGTCGGCTTGCTGCAGGGCCCGGCGCGCGAGGTCGGGCGCGCCCTTGAGCGCGCGGACGATCTGCACGCCCTCGCCGAAACTGAGATCGCGCAGGCGGCCGATGTAGAGCGCGAGCATCGCGCCGATGAGCAGCTGCGAGGTGAACGCCTTCGTCGAGGCGACGCCGACCTCGGGGCCGACGTGCTGGTAGATGCCGCCGTCGGCCTCGCGGGCGATGCTGGAGCCGACGACATTGTTGACCGCGAGAACCTTGTAGCCCTTGCGTTTCGCTTCGCGGAGGGCGGCGAGGGTGTCGATGGTTTCGCCGGACTGGCTCATCACGAAGAAGAGCGTGTTGCGGAAGAGCGGGGCGTTGCGGTAGCGGAATTCGGAAGCGTAGTCGCATTCGACGGGAATGCGGGCGAAGCGCTCGATGAGATGCTCGGTCACCATGCAGGCGTGCAGGGCGGTGCCGCAGGCGCAGAACATGAAGCGCTCGATGCCGCGGAATTCGCCGGCGGAAAGATTGAGGCCGCCGAATTGGGCGGTGCTGCCGTCCTCGGAAAAACGCCCGCGCATGGCGTTCTCGAGTGCCGCGGGCTGCTCGAAAATTTCCTTTTCCATGAAGTGCGCGTACGCGCCTTTTTCCGCGTCGGCGATGGACCAGGTGACCTTGTCGATGACGGGATCGACGGTGCCGCTGTTCTGCGTGGTGATCGCGAAGGTCGTCGCCGTGAGGTGCGCGATTTGGCCGTCCTTCAGATAGACGACATTCTGCGTGCGGCTGACGATGGCGGCGACATCGCTGGCGACGAGGCTCTCGCCGTCGCCGAGCCCGAGGATGAGCGGCGAACCTTTGCGCGCGGTGACGAGTTCGCCGGGGGCGTCGGTCGCCATCACGACGATGCCGTAGGTGCCTTCGGTGTGGCCGAGGGCCTTGCGGACACTGTTGACGAAGCGGCTGTCGCCGGCGGCCGCGGCGGGTTCCTTGGCGTAGTGGTAGGCGATGAGGTTGCAGAGGACCTCGGTGTCGGTTTCGGAGACGAACGTGTAGCCTTTGCCGAGGAGAAACGCCTTCAGCTTCGAGTAGTTCTCGATGACGCCGTTGTGGATCAGGGCGATGCGGCCGTCGCTGCTGACGTGCGGGTGGGCGTTGGCGTCGGTCACGCCGCCGTGCGTGGCCCAGCGGGTGTGGCCCATGCCGTGGTGGCCGGGGAGCGGGAGGGGCGCGGTGACGGTCTCGAGATTCGCGACGCGGCCGATTTTCTTGGCGACGGTGAAGCGACCGTTTTCCAGCAGGACGAGGCCGGCGGAATCATAGCCGCGGTACTCGAGGCGCTTCAGGCCTTCGAGGATGAGAGGAGCCGCTTTCTGTTTTCCGACGTAGCCGACGATGCCGCACATGGTGTTGTTGGCCCCAGTGATTTGCGGCGGCGAGTCGGGGAGTCGAGCGCGGCGTGCGGCATAGCGGCCGGCGCGGAGGGTGTTAAGGCAGGCGAATCAGCTCGGCCAAACCGTCCGCCACCGGGACCTGAGCCTGGAAGCCCAATTCCCGTTCCGCCAAGATCGCGGTGCCGCGGGAATGGACGATGTCGCCGGGGCGGGCGGCGGCGAATTCCGCTTTTGGCACGGCCGGAAAGTGGCGGGCGAATTCGGCGACGACCTCGCGGAGGGAGGTGGCGCGGCCGGTGCAGATGTTGGCGACGCCGGACGGGATGCCGGCGCGGGTGGCCGCGAGGACATTGGCGCGGGCGACATCGTGGACGGAGACGAAGTCGCGCGTCTGGCCTCCGTCGCCGTAGATCGTGACGCCGCGGCCCTCGCGGTAGCGGCGGTTGAAGATCGAGATGACGCCGGAGTAGGGCGACGCGGGATCCTGGCGCGGGCCGAAGACATTGAAGTAGCGCTGGCAGCGGACGGTGAGGCCGAAGGACCGGGCGTAGCCGAGCAGCAGGACTTCGCTGGCGGCCTTCGCGGCGCCGTAGGGGCTGATGGGTTGCGCGGGCACGCCCTCATGCAACGGGAGAACCGGGGAATCGCCGTAGATCGCGGCGGACGAGGCGAACACGAGGCGCGGCACGCCGTGGCGCCGGGCGGCTTCGGCGACGAGTTGCACGGCGTGGACGTTGAGCGTGTAGTTGAGATCCGGATGCAGCATGCTTTCCTGCACGCTGACGAGGGCGGCGAGGTGGATGACGGCGTCGGGCCGCGCGGCCGCGACGAGGGCGTCGACCGTGCCGGCGGCGGCGACATCGGTCTCGTGCAACGCGAAGGCCGGTTCGCGCAACGCGTTGGCCAGATTTGCCCGGTGCCCGGTGCGGAAGGAGTCGATGCCCGTCACCCGATGGCCGGCCGCCAGCAACTGTTCCACGGTGTGGCTGCCGATGAAGCCGGCGGCGCCGGTGACAAGGATGTGGGACATAGGGGCGCGGGAAGGCCGAAAAAACTGGCGAAACGTGCTCCGCGTGCAAACGTCGGGCAAGGCTTTAGCAACCCCTAGAATCCAGATTTCCAATATGACAACGACCCAGAAACGCGTGCTCGCAGTGATCATGGGCGGCGGCCGCGGCACCCGCTTGCACCCGCTGACGCTGGAGCGCTGCAAACCGGCCGTGCCGCTCGCGGGCAAGTACCGCCTCGTCGATATTCCGATCAGCAACTGCCTGAACTCCGACATCAACCGGATGTTTCTGCTGACGCAGTTCCAGACGGCGTCGCTGCACCGGCACGTGCAGAGCACGTACCACTTCGATCCGTTCGGCGGCGGCTTTGTCGATATTTTGGCCGCGGAGCAGACGGAGCGCGGTTCCGATTGGTACCAGGGCACGGCGGACGCGGTGCGCCGGAACCTGATCCATTTCCGTTCCTTCCCGCACGACCTCGTGCTGATCCTTTCCGGCGACCAGCTGTACCGGATGGATTTCCGGAAGATCATCGCGCAGCACCTCGAGACCAAGGCGGACGTCACGATCGCGACGATTCCGTTTCCCGTTTCGAAGGTCGAGGGGCTCGGTCTCACGCAGGTCAACGACGACCTCTCGATCGCGCGTTTTGTCGAGAAGCCGAAGGATCCGGCGGTGATCAACAGCCTCGTGCTCGGGCCGAAGCTGCAGGCGCAGCTGACAACCAAGTCGCCGGAGAAGCAGTGCCTGGCCTCGATGGGCATCTACGTTTTCAACCGCGACGTGCTGGCCGAGTCGCTCGACAACAAGATGACGGATTTCGGCAAGGAGATCATCCCGGGCCTGCTCGGCAAGAAGCGGCTCTTCGCGCACATCTTCGAGGGCTACTGGGAGGACATCGGGACGGTGCGGGCGTTTTTCGAGGCGAACCTCGCGCTGGCGCAGCCGTTGCCGCCGTTCAATTTTTTCGAGCCCAAGGCGCCGATCTACACGCAGGACCGCTACCTGCCGGCCTCGAAGCTCAACAAGTGCGCGATCGACCACGTGGTGATCGGCGACGGCTCGATTCTCACGGACTCGACGCTGCAGCATTGCGTGCTCGGGACGCGTTCGTTCATCGGCGAGGGCAGCTACCTGAAGGACACGATCGTGATGGGCGCCGACTATTACGAGACCGAGGAACAGATCGCGGCCAACGCGGCCCAGGGCCGGCCGAATCTCGGCATCGGCAAGGGCTGCCGCATTTCCGGCGGCATCATCGACAAGAACACGCGGATCGGCGACGGCTGCGTGCTCGAGGCGGCGGGCAAGCCCGACGGCACCTACGCCGGCGGCCTCGTCATCATCCGCGACGGCGTGCTCGTGGTGGCGAAGAACGCCGTGTTGCCGCCGGGCACCACGGTCTGATGCCGGAGCAGGCGGTGCGGCGGCGGCCGGCTCAGCGCCGGCGCTGCCGGTACTCGTCGCCGCTCATGATCGAGGCGCGCAGGTCGCGTTCGGAAAGTCCCTTTTCGCGCATCAGTTTCTCGTAGTTGGCGTAGCCGGCGGGGTCGGGCTCGCGGCCGAGCAACTCGCGGTAAGCCCGCGTAATGGCATTCTGGATATACGAATTCTTGCCTTCGCGGCTGCGGCGGAGGTCGTCCCGGATCCGGCCCTGCGTCCAGCCGTCGCGCCACTTGCCGCGGTAGTGGCCGAGGCCGTGCGGATCGGGGTCGCGGCCGAGCACCTCGCGGTAGATGCGCGTGATGGCGGCGGTGGCGTCGATGCCGCGGGCCTCGTCGCTGCGCTGGAGATGGCGGATCACCTGTTCCTCGGACCAGCCCTGGTTGACGATGCGGTCGCGGTAGGTCCTGAGCCCGACCGGATCGGCGCTGCGGTTGAGCACTTCCCGGAAGGCGCGGTGGATGGCGGCGTCGACGGCGCGCGGGTCGATGCGGACGATGACCGGAGGCGGCGCGGGCCGCGGCACGACCACGACGGTCGGCGGCTGGGCGGGAGCGGGGGCGGGAACGACGACGGCGGGTTTCGGTCCGAGCACGCTGACCGAGGCGATGGAGCGGTCCCAGGTGGCGCCTTGGCCGCGGCCTTCGGCGTAGAGGTCGGGGATGCTGCGGGTCAGTTCGAGCCGGTCGCCGCTCATGCCGGCGGCGGCGTAGACGACGGCTTTGGCGGCGCCCTCGATCCGCACCGAAGAAACGGCAAAGGTCCAAGGTTGCCCGCCCGGCCGCTGCATGCGGGCCAGATCGGCGACCGCGGCGCCGGCTTCGACGGTGAGGGCGTCGCCGCGGTAGTTGGGTTCCGTGTAAAACGTGACCCGGTCGGGGCTGAGCGGGGCATCCGCGGCCCGGGCCGCGAGCAGGGCGAGCGCGCCGCAGAGCGCGGCGCAGAGGCGAAACACGAACCGGTTCAGAGGCGTTTTCATGGCTGAAAGTCGCGCTTGGTCTGCGCCGGTCGCGGGAGGTTCCGGCGGCAGGGTCAGGCGTGCCGACCCTTGAAGGTCAGCTCCGCGATGCCGCTCTTGTCGAGTTGGCCGAGGCCGAGCGCGCACATGCGTTCGAACTGCTGCTTGGTGGCGCCGGCGAGCGGCAAGTTGAGGCCGGCCTGGGCGCCGAGGGTCCAGGCGATGCCGGAATCCTTTGCGGCGTGGGCGGCGGAGAAGAAGCAGGCGTGGTCGCGGTTCTGCATGTCTTCGCCGTCGGTCTTGAGGACCTGGGAATTGGCGCCGGTCTGGAGAAACACCTCGCGCAGCATCGTGAGATCGAGGCCGAGCGCGTGCCCGAGGCCGAGACCCTCGGCGAGGCCGGCGGTGTTGATGTTCATGACCATGTTGACGAGGGCCTTGACCTGCGCGGCCTGGCCGACGGTGCCGATGTAGCGCAGGGCGGTGCTCAGTTTTTCGAGAATGGGCCGAACGCGGTCGAAGGTGGCGCGGTCGCCGCCGCACATGAGATAGAGGGTGCCGTTGCGGGCCTGCGGGATGGACGAGGCCATGCAGCCCTCGAGGGCGACGCCGCCGGCGGCGCGGACACGGCGGTCCACCTCGACATGGGTAGCCGGGGAGACGGTGGCGCAGTTGACGAAGACCTTGCCGGCCGCGCCGGCGAGGAGGGAGTCGCCGGCCGGGGCGAAGACCCCGAGCTGGGCGGCGTCGTCGGTGACGACGGTGAAGACGACATCGGCCGCGGCGACGACCTCGGCGAGGGTGGGGCAGGCGCGGGCGCCGATCTCGGCGGCGAGTTCGGCGGCGCCGGCGGCGTTGACGTCGTACACGGCGGTGACGGCGTAGCCGCAGTCTTTGAGGCGGCGGGCCATGTTGGCACCCATGCGGCCGACACCGACAAAAGCGATTTTTTCAGACATGATAGCGGAGGTAGTGACGAGGTTGATACGGGAGGTATTCAGGGATCAGTGGGCAAAAAACGGATTGGTCTGCTTTTCCTGCGCGAGGGTCGTGAGCGGACCGTGGCCGCAGGCGAGGACGGTATCGCGGGGCAACGTGAAGATTTTCTCCCGGTTGTTGCGGTACTGGTCGGCGAAGTGCGTGGGGCTGCCGCCCATGGAGCTGGCGAAAACGGAATCGCCGACCATGGCGAGCGGCCAGCTGAGGCCGGTGACGAAGAACGTGGTCATGCCGGGCGAGTGGCCGAACGTGAACAGCGTCTTGACCGCGAGGGAGCCGACGTGGAAGTGGGCGTTTTCCTTGAAGGTCTTGGCTCCGGGGTAATCGACCGGTTCCAGTTCGCCGGCCCAGACCTCGGCCTTGGTTTCGCCGGCGAGACGCGCGAGATCCGCGATATGGTCCTCGTGGGTATGGGTGATGAAGATATAGCGCAGGGTCAGGCCCTCGGCCGCGATCAGATCCAGCATGCCGCGGGAATCGCTCCCGGTGTCGAAGGCCGCGGCGAGTTTGGCGCGCGGATCCCAGACGAGGTAGCTGTTCACGGTCATGTCCCCGTGGACGGTGTTGAAGGCGGCGAACCCCTTGGGGAAATCCGGGAGCTGCGGGTACCAGCGTTTGTGGGCGAGGGCTTCGAGGGCGGCGGGCGAGAGCCGCAGGTGGCGGGCGACGCGGCGGATGACGGCGTCGATGGGCTGGCCGGCCTTGACCGCGGCCAGTTCGGCGGGGGTGACTTCGGCGAGCGCGGCGAGCTCCGCATCGGCGATGTGCAGCCCGCGTTGGGCTTTGTTGATGACGTCGTTGAAATTGTCCTCGAGCGGAATGCGGGCCATGACCGTCCAGCTAAGGCGAGGGGACGGAGCGCCGCAAGCGGCGACGCAGGGGAACTTCGGGGCGGCCGGGCGGCGGCGAGGCGGCCGCATATAGGATTGGTTCCGCGCGATGGGCGGGGCACATTGGCGGCCGCATGATCAAGCAAGGCATTCTCAATCCGCACCTGCTCGCGTTGCTGGCGCGGGTGCGCCACACCAACTCGCTCGTGATCGCGGACCGCGGTTTTCCCTCGTGGCCGGGAATCGAGACCGTCGACTTGTCGCTGGTGGACGGGGTGCCGACGGTGCCGCAGGTGGTCGCGGCGGTGCGGGCGAACCATCATTTCACGGCCGCCTATATGGCGGAGGAATTCCGGCGCGAAAACGGGGCCGCGGTGCGGCGGGCCTTCGCCCGGGTATTGGCCGGAATACAAGTGGGGTTTGAACCCCATACAGGCTTCAAACAGCGCGTGCCCGGCGCGATCGGGCTGATCCGGACCGGCGAAACGGTGCAATATGCCAATATGATTCTGGTTTCCGGCTGAAGCGGCGGACGGCGGCGGAGCAATTTGGTGCTTTCATCGCGTTTGTCCCCCGTGTTTAGGTGACCGTCTTCCCTTCTATCATGAGCACTCCGACCGATTATCTCTCCTCCCTGTTTTCACTGCGCGGCAAAGTCGCGGTCGTCATCGGGGGCACCGGTGAACTCTGCGGTGCGATGGCCGAAGGCATGGCCGGCGCCGGAGCGGAAGTGGTGCTGGTCGGCCGCAACGAAGAGAAGGCGACGCCGCGCCTCGAGCGCATCGCGGCCGCGGGCGGCAAAGCCTACTTCGTCTCCGCCGAGGCGAGCGAAAAGGGTCCGTTGCAGGCCCTGCTGGCGACGGTGCTCGAGCGCTCGGGCCGCGTGGACATCGTGGTCAACGGCGCCGGCGTGAATTCGGCGACGCCGTATCTCGATATTGCGGAAGATGAATTCGACCGGATCGTCAAAATCAACCTGAAGGGCGTGTTCCTCGGCTGCCAGATCTTCGGCAAATACCTCGTCGACCGCGGCGAGGGCGGTTCGATCATCAATCTTGGCTCGATGTCGGGCATCGTCCCGCTGTCGCGCGTCTTCACCTATTCGGCGACGAAGGCCGCGGTGCACAACCTCTCGAAGAACCTGGCCCGCGAGTGGGCGCCGAAGCGCGTGCGGGTCAATACGCTCGTGCCCGGCTTCTTTCCGGCGGAGCAGAACAAGAAGATCCTCTCGCCCGAGCGCGTGGCGAGCATCATGGGCCACACGCCGATGAAGCGCTTCGGCGAGGCGCGGGAATTGGTCGGCGCGACGCTGCTGCTCGCGAGCGACGGGGCGGGCGGTTTTGTCACCGGTTCCGAAATCGTCGTCGACGGCGGTTACCATGCGATGACTATTTAATCATTTGCTATAGCAAGCGTCGGCCGAAATTGCCGCTTGCTATAGTCTGAAAGCCATTATCTATTCCGCGGATGGTTACCGATAAAATGAAAGAATTGGAGGCCGCGCGCGCCAAGCTCGCCGCCCTCGAACAATCCGTCCAGGGCGAGCTCCACAAGGAGCTGGCCGCGCTGCCGGCCAACTACGGTTTCGCGTCCGTGGAAGATTTCCTCGCCGCGGTCCGCGCCGCGACCGGCACGAAAGTCCGCCGCGGCCGCAAGCCCGGCAAAGCCAGCGCGGCCAAGGCGAGCGCCGGCAAGGGCGCTCTGGGCAAGAAACGCCGCAAGCGCGCGGTCATCACCGAGGCCACGCGCGGCGAGGTGAAGAAGCTCGTCGAGGCCGGGAAGACCGGCAGCGAGATCTCGAAGTCCCTCGGGATTTCGCTCCCGAGCGTGCAGAATATCAAGAAGGCCCTGGGCCTGGTGAAGAAGCGCTGAGCTCCGGCTCCCGCGACCGAGCCACGATCGGCCCCCGCTGCGGCGGGGGCTTTTTATTTGGCGCCGGCGCGGCCGGCCGCCAGCGTGCGGGGATGCCCGCCATGTATATTCAGGCCTATACAAACGGCCGCCTCCACTCCGCCGCGGAGCCCTCGCTTTCGCCGCTCAGCCGCGGGTTTCTGTACGGCGATGCCGTGTACGAAGTCTGGAGGACCTGCGGCGGGGTGTTGTTTGCGTGGGAGGAACATTTCCGGCGGCTGGAGGCGTCCGCGGCGGCGCTTTATTTCGCGTTGCCGTTCACGCGGGAGGAAATGGCGACCGCGATCCGGCGGACGGTCGCCGCCTACCGGGCGGTCGCCGGCGGCTCGGACGAGCTGTATATCAGGCTGCAGGTGTCGCGCGGGGCAGGGGCCATCGGGCTTGATCCGGCGCTGGCCGAAACGCCCGACGTCGTCCTGCTGGTGCAGAAATGTCCGGCCGTGGCGCCGGCGGTGCTGGCGCGCGGCCTGGCGCTGGCGATCGCCCGCGAGCGGCGGCGCAATCCGGCCGAAGCGCTCGACCCGGCCTGGAAGACGGGCAACTACCTCAACAACATCCTCGGCCTGCGCGAGGCGCGCGCCCGCGGGGCGGACGACGTGCTCATGCTCAATCTGCGCGGCGAACTCGCCGAAGCCTCCACCGCGAACGTGGCGTTGGTGCGCGACGGCGCCGTGGTCACGCCGCCGCGCGACGCGGGTATCCTGATGGGCATTACGAGGGACTTCCTGATCCGCGCGGTGGCGCCCGCCGCCGGCGTGCGGGTGCGGGAGGAGGCGATCCGCCCGGAGGATCTGCCGGCCTGCCGCGAGGCGTTCATCCTTTCGACGACCAAGGAAATCGCGCCGGTGTCGGCGATCGACGACCTGCACTTCGAGGTCGGGCCCGGCACGGTGACGGCGCGGCTGCAGTCGGCGTGGGCGGACTTTGTCCGGGCCCATATTGCGCAGCATCCGGAACTGCGGGTGGGCTGATAGAAGCGGTCAGCGTTCAGCTGTCAGCTGTCGGCGGTCAGCGATCAGCGATCAGCCGGCGGAGCTGAGCGCGAAGGGGTGTTGCCGAGAGCTGAGAGCCGAAAGCTGAAGGCTGACAGCTGTCAGCTCCCCGCTCCGGCTCAATAGCGCGCGAGGGACGGATCGATTTCCTGCGCCCAGGCGTCGATGCCGCCGGCGATGTTGGTGACGGCGGCGAAGCCTTGGTCGCGGAGGTACTCGGTGACCCGCAGGCTGCGGCTGCCGTGGTGGCACAGCACGAGAAGATGCTGGTCCCGCGGCAGGTCGCCGATGTGGTCCGGAATCTCGCGCAGCGGGATCGCGCGGGCGTCGGGCAAGCGGCAGATCGCGAGTTCGTAGGGTTCGCGCACGTCGAGCAGGACGGTGCGGTCGGGCTGGGCGCGGCGCAGGTCGCGGGCGGCGGCGACGGAGATTTCGAGCGGATACTCGGGTTCGGACATGGAAGCGGAAACAGCCTGAACCGGCGGCGCGCAGGCGGCCGCGTAGCGCGCGGGATCGAGTGGGCCGCGGGCGGCGGCGGGGCCGCAGGCCGTGCAGTGCGGGACGCGGGGGAGGTTGAATGTTTGGAAATTCTGGTTGAGCGCGTCGTAGACGAGCAGGCGGCCGCGCAGCGGGGTGCCGAAGCCGGCGACGAGTTTCACGGTCTCGAGGGCCTGGAGGCTGCCGATCACGCCGCAGAGGGCGCCGAGGACGCCGGCTTCGCCGCAGCCGGGGACGGCGCCGGCGGCCGGTGCTTCGGGAAAGAGGCAGCGGTAGCAGGGGCCGCCGCCGGCCGGGTCGAAGACGGAGACCTGGCCGTCGAACTTGAACACGCTGCCGTAGACGAGGGGCTTGCCGGCGCGGCAGGCGGCGTCGTTGTTCAGGTAGCGGGAGGAAAAATTGTCGGTGCCGTCGACGATCACATCGTAGCCCGCGAAGAGTTCGACGGCGTTGGCGACGGTGACTCCCTCGGGGTGGACGACGATGCGGATGAAGGGATTGGTCGCGCGGAGCCGGTCGGCGGCGGAGTCGACCTTGGGGCGGCCGACGGAGGCGTGGTCGTGGAGCAACTGGCGCTGGAGATTGTGGTCGGCGACGCGGTCGAAGTCGGCGATGCCGAGGGTGCCGATGCCGGCGGCGGCGAGGTAGAGAGCCGCGGGGCTGCCGAGACCGCCGGCGCCGACGATGAGGACGCGGGCGGCGGCGAGCCGGCGTTGGCCCGCGAGGCCGATTTCCCCGAGCATTAGATGCCGGCTGTAGCGCGCCAATTCGGCGGGCGAAAGGTCGGGCACGGCGGCGGGCATCGGCGGAAAGAGAGTCGGAAGCGGCGCGGTCGCAATTGAAATTGCAGCCGCTGGGCGGGGCAGCGGAAATCGGCGGATGCGTTTCCTCGGAATCGACTACGGCGCCCGCCGCATCGGGCTGAGTTACGGCGACGAGCTCGCGGTGGCGACGCCGTTGCCGGCCCTGACGGAGGCGGATCCGGAGAAGCGCTGGGCGGGGCTGAGGGCCGCGGTGGCGCAGCGGCGGGTCACGGAATTCGTGCTCGGGTATCCGCTGAACATGGACGACAGCGTCGGTTTCAAGGCGAAGGAAGTGGATGCGTTCGCGGCGAAGTTGCGGGCGGAGTTCGGCCTGCCGATCCACCTGGTGGACGAGCGGCTGACGAGCTACGAGGCGGAGTCGACGATCGCGAAATCGCGGCGCCGGGACGTGCGCGCGAGCGGGATCATCGATTCGCGGGCGGCGACCTTGATCCTGCAGGATTACTTCAACCAGAAATTCGGCGTGCCGCCGCCCGTCGATGACCACGGTTGAGCCGCCGCAATCCGGGGTGAAAACAGGCTTGGATCCGCGGGCCGGGCATGGGTCAACCTCGGCCGTGGAAACACGACCTCCGGCCGAACCGGGCGCCCGCCGCTGGCGCTGCACCTGCGCGTACGACGGCACGGCGTTCGCGGGCTGGCAGAGCCAAGTGGGAGGGACGGCGATCCAGGATGTGATCGAGGCGCGGCTGGCGCAGATCTTCAAGCGGCCGGTGCGGATCCACGGCAGCGGGCGGACGGACGCGGGGGTGCATGCGCGGGAGCAGGTGTTCCATTTCGACGCCGTCTGGCGGCACGAGCCGGCGAAGCTGCTGATGGCCTTCCGGACAGGGTTGCCGCCGGCGATCCAGGTGCGGACGGCGCGGGTGGCGCGGCCGGATTTCCACGCGCGCTTCGACGCGACGGGCAAGCGTTACGAGTACCACGTGCACCTCGGGGATGCGGATCCGTTCCTGCGGCCGTATTGCTGGACGGTGTTCCGGCCGCTGGATCTGGCGGCGATGCAACGGGCGGCGGACGGGCTGGCGGGGCGGCACGATTTCCGCGCGTTCACGGCGCTGAACGGTCCCGAGAAAGAGGATACGGTGCGGGAATTGCGGCGGCTGGAAATCGGGCGGCGCGGCGCGCGGGTGAAAATCACGGCGGAGGCCGACGGCTTTCTCTACAAGATGGTGCGCAGCTTGGCCGGCGTGCTGGTGGCCGTGGGGGAGGGGCGGCTGAGTCCGGAGCAGGTGCGCGCGATCTTGGAAAAACGCACGCGCACGGCGCTGGTGCAGACGGCGCCGCCGCAGGGGCTGTTCATGGCGAAGGTGTTTTACGGCGGCCGCGGCCGAGCGGCGGGCGGGGCGGGGCTGGAATAGGCGGGGCGACCGCGGGCCGATGGCAAACTGGCCGGAAGTGCGGGCGTGGGCGGAGACGTTGGCGGACACGGTGTTTCCGCCGTCGTGCGTGCACTGTGCGGCGTTGGTCGAGCGCGGGCCGGAGACGACGGCGTCGCCTTACCGGCACCTGTGCCGGCGTTGCGCGGGGTTGGTCGATTTCGTGCGGGCGCCGCATTGCGAGACCTGCGGGCATCCGTTTTTCGGGCCGGGCGAGGGCGGGCGGCAGTGCCTGAAGTGCGAGGGACTCGAGCCGGCTTACCGCGAGGGCCGGACGACGGTGCTGTTCAAGGGGCCGGTCCGATCGTTGGTGATCGAGCTCAAGTACCACCGCGGGCTGCACGTGCTCGCGGACATGGAGGCGATTTTCCGGCAGGCCGGACCGGTGCTCGACTGGGTGCGCGGCGGCGTGCTGGTGCCGGTGCCGTTGCATGCGCGCAAGGCGCGCGAGCGGGGCTACAACCAGGCGGCGTTGCTGGCGGCGGCGCTGGCGCGGGCGGCGGGCGGGGAAACGCAGGTGCGTTCGCTGCTGGTGCGCACGACGGACACGCGCACGCAGACGGCTTTCGATCGGCGGACGCGCATGGCCAACCTCAAAAATGCCTTTGCACTCGCCCCGGGCGCGGCCTTTGATCCGGTGCTTCATTATCTGCTCATCGACGATGTATTCACCACCGGTTCCACGCTCAACAGCTGCGCCCGCACCCTGCGGCGGGCCGGGGCGCTGAACGTGGACGTCGTCACCCTCGGACACGGCTGAACCCCATGCATTTCGACAAACCGACCTACACGGTCCGCAAGCTGCGCAAGAAGGACATTCCCAAGGGTCTCTACACCAAAGATCCGCTCAGCGGGGAGATCCTTTTCAACAAGGAGGTCGAGGACAACCAGATGGTCGTGCCGAAGAGCGGCCACCATTTTCCGATCGGGGCGCGGGCGCGGATCGCGAAGCTGTTCGACGAAGGCACGTTCAAGGAGCTCAACGCGTCCGTGCGGTCGAGCGACCCGTTGAAGTTTGTCGATTCCCAGGCCTATCCGGACCGCATCAAGCGCTACGAAAAAGACAGCGGTCTGCCCGAAGCCGTGATCACGGGCACCGGGGAAATCCTCGGGCTGGAGGTTTCGGTGGCGGTGATGGATTTCCGGTTTTGCGGCGGCGCGATGGGCGCGGCGGCGGGCGAGAAAATCACGCGCGCGATCGAGACGGCGGTGAAACGGAAAATCCCGTGCATCATTTTCAGCGCGTCCGGCGGCGCCCGCATGCAGGAAGGCATCTATTCCCTCATGCAGATGGCGAAGACGAGCGCGGCGCTCGGACGCTTGGCGGAAGCGAAGCTGCCCTTCATCTCGGTGCTGACGCATCCGACGATGGGCGGGGTGACGGCGAGCTTCGCGACCTTGGGCGACGTGATCATCGCGGAACCGGGAGCGTTGATCGGTTTTGCCGGCGCGCGGGTGATCAAGGATACGACGAAGCAGACCTTGCCGGCGGGATTCCAGACGGCGGAGTTTTTGCTCAAGCACGGCCTGATCGACCAGATCGTGAGCCGCCTGGAGTTGCGGGAGCGGCTGCATGAATTGCTTTCCGCGTTGCACCTGCGGCGTCAGCCGAAGGCGGCTGCCGCGGGTTGAGTCGCGGTCGAGTTTGCCGTCGCGCCATGGGATTACCGACCGACTACGCGGCGGCGGCCGAGTGGCTGTTTGCGCAACGGCCCCACGGGGCGAAGTTCGGCATCGACCGCATGCGGGTGCTGGCGGCGGCGCTTGGGCATCCGGAGCGGGCGGTGCCCTGTCTCCACGTGGCGGGGACGAACGGCAAGGGGTCGGTCGCGGCGATGCTCGACGCGATTTTGCACGCCGCGGGCTGGCGCACGGGACTGTTCACCTCGCCGCATCTGGTGCGGTTGGGCGAACGCGTGCAGGTGGGCCGCGCGAGCCTGAGGGAAACGGAATTGCTCGGCTATCTGCGCGAATTGCAGCCCGTGGTGGAGCGCCTCGGCGCGGCGGTGCCGGACGACCGGCCGAGCTTCTTCGAATACCTCACGGCGATGGCGCTGCTGCACTTTGCGCGGGAACGCTGCGATATCGCCACGATCGAGGTCGGCCTGGGCGGAAGGCTCGACGCCACGAACATCGTTCACCCCGAAGTCGCGGCGATCACGTCGATCGCCATGGACCATTGCGAAATCCTCGGGAACACGTTCGAGGCGATCGCGGGTGAGAAAGCGGGGATCATCAAGCCCGGGGTGCCGGTGATTCTGGGCCGGGTGCCGGCCGCGGCGGGCGCGCGCATCCGGCAGATTGCCGCGGAGCGCGGGGCGCCGCTCACCGCGGTGCAGGACGTGTACGGCGACGATTTGGCGGGATACCCGGAAACCAATCTCGAAGGCGACTACCAGCGTTGGAATGCGGCGACGGCGACGTTGGCGGCGCGGGCGCTGGCGCCGCGTTGGCAAATCACGCCGGCGGTGATCGCGGCGGGGTTGGCGCATGTGGATTGGCCCGGCCGCTGGCAACGGGTGCGGGTCGACGGGCGGCCGATGATTCTCGATGCCTCGCACAATCCCGAGGGCGCCCAGGTGCTCGATGCCAATTTGGGCAAGGTAGCGACGGCGACGGGCCGGGCGCCGATCGTGATCACCGGGGTGCTGGGCGAGGCGCGGGCGCGGCCGTTGCTCGAAGCGATCGCGCGGCATGCCGCCGAGATCCATTTCGTGGTGCCGCAGCAGCCGCGGGCGTGCACGTGGGCGCAACTCGAGGCGCTGTTGCCGGCGGATTACCGCGGGCGCGTGCACCGGAGCACGGTCGGGGAATTGTTTCCCGCGCCGGATCGATGCGCGGCGGGCGGACCCGGGGACACGGTCGTGGTCACGGGGTCGATTTATCTGCTCGGCGAAGTGATGACGAAGCTCGGACCGGTGCATCCGGTTTGAGCGCGGCGGCGGGCCTCCTGACATAGGGCTGTCACGGCACGATGCTAAGGTGACGGCATTCCCGTTTTCCCATGATCACCGTCAAAGAAATCGCCTTCACCGGCTACCCTTGCACCGACGTCGCGCGCGCGCGGGCGTTTTACGAACAGGTCCTCAACTTCAAGGTCTCGGTCCAATTCGAGCACGGGGGCAAGCACTGGATCGAGTACGACGTGGGGGCGTCGACTTTCGCGATTTCGAATATGTCGGCGGAGATGTGGAAGCCGTCGGCGGACGGCCCGTGCGCGGCGTTGGAAGTGGAGGATTTCGAGGGGGCGATCGCGACGCTGAAGGCGGCGGGGGCGCGTTTCCTGATCGAGCCGATGGACAGCGGAGTGTGCCAAATGGCGATCGTCACGGATCCGGACGGCAACTCCCTCGCGATCCACCGGCGGAAGGCGCAGCCGTGAAATCCCGTCGCGCCAAGAATCGAAGGCGGGGCCGCGGCGCGGGGCGGAGGAAGGCGAATGCCGCGGCGGCGCCGGCGGGAGCGGAAACGCTCAACGCGTTCGGCAGCGTCTGGCTGCAGGCGTGGCGGAGCCGGCAGCGGGACGCAGCTTGACGTTGCGTGCGCGCGGAACGGGCGCATGGTCGGGGCGTATGCGAACCAAGACCCCGTTGATTTTCGGAATCGCAATTGCGTGCGCCCTCGCCGGGGGCGTTGCCCAAGCCGCGGAGGCCAAGTGGCAATCGCTCTTCGACGGCAAGACCCTGAAGGGCTGGAAGCAGATGCAGGGCGACGCGAAGTTCGTCGTGCGCGACGGCGCGATCGTCGGGACGGTGACCGAAGGCGTGCCGGCGAATTCGTTCATGGTCACCGAGGAACTGTTCGGCGACTTCATCTTCGAGGCGGAATTCAAGGCGGCGCCCGGGATCAATTCAGGGGTGCAGTTCCGCAGTGCGCCGCCGGACGGGGCGGAGCGGAAGCGGCTTTACGGTTACCAATTCGAGATCGATCCGACGCCGCGCGGGCTGACGGGCGGGCTCTACGAGGAAGGCCGGCGCGGCTGGTTCCAGCCCGCGAAGAACAACGGCGAACCGCAGCAGGTTTGGGCCAAGGCGAACGCGGCGAAATTGAAAATGGGGGAATGGAACACGATGCGCATCGAGGCGCGCGGGAACCGGGTGAAGACCTTCCTGAACGGGCAGCCGCTGGCGGATTTCACGGACACGGACGAAGCGGTGCGCGTGAAGCGCGGCTTCTTCGGCCTCCAGGTGCACTCGACGAAGAACAAGGAACTCTTCGGCAAGGAAATCGCGTTCCGGAATCTGCGGGTGCAGAAGTTGGAGTGAGGGGGAATCGGGGCGGAAAGCTGTAAGCCCCAAGCTTAAAGCTTTCGGCGGTTGGCGGCAGTCCAGAGGGTCTTGCGTAGGGGCGTCGCTGGTTGACGTCCCGGGCGCTGGCGAGCAGCGCCCGCCGGCCGCGGCCGATTTTTCCGCTCGCGCGGGCCGTGGGCAGTGAATTCGGTGGGCGCATGAACCCCTGTTTACCCCGGATGGCGGCGATGGTGTTGGCGATGTCGGTTGGCGCGGCGGCGGCGGCCGCGGAACCGGCTGCGCCGGCGGCGAAAGCGGCTAAGGCGGCGAAGACGGCGCCGGTGTTCCAAGGCAAGATCGAGCGCTTCGATCCGGCGTTCGACCAACTCGTGGCGGCCGATGCGGTGATCGAGAAATTGGCGGAAGGGTACACGTGGTCGGAGGGGCCGGTGTGGCACGAGGGCGGCGTGGTGTTTTCGGATGTGCCGCGGAACACGGCGTGGAAGTGGACGCCGGGGAAGGCGGGGGCGGAGGTGTTTTTGCAACCGAGCGGGCTGCTGACGCCGCAGCCGGGATTCCGCGAGCCGGGCAGCAACGGCCTGGCGCGCGACGCGCAGGGGCGGTTGCTGCTGTGCCAGCACGGCGAGCGGCGGATCGCGCGCTATGAAAACGGGAAATTCACGGCGTTGGCGGAACGCTGGGAAGGCAAACGCTTCAACAGCCCCAACGACCTCGCGGTGCGGAAGAACGGGGAGATCTATTTCACGGATCCGTCGTACGGCCTCGAGGGCGTGAACAACTCGAAGCTGAAGGAAATTCCCTTCAACGGTGTGTATCGGCTCGGGTTGGACGGAAAGACGACCTTGCTGGAACGGGAATTGACGTTTCCCAACGGCATCGCGTTCTCGCCGGACGAGAAAACGCTGTACGTCGGGATCAGCGACGGGAAGGCGCCGCGCGTGGTCGCGTACGATGTGAAGGCGGACGGCACGATCGCGAACGGCCGCACGTTTTTCGATGCCTTGCCTTTGGCGAAACCGCCGGCGCGGGGTTCGGTGGACGGGCTCAAAGTCGACGTCGCGGGCAACGTGTGGTCGAGCGGCCCGGGCGGGATTCTGGTGATTTCGCCGGCGGGAAAATTGCTCGGCCGGATCAACACGGGTCAGCCGACGGCGAACTGCAATTGGGGCGACGACGGCAGCACGCTTTATATCACCGCGAATATGTTTCTTGTCCGCGTGAAGACGAAGACCAAGGGCAACGGGTGGTAGGCGGACGCGCGCTGAGCGGTACGAACGGTGCGGGGCGGGCGGGCGTTTTTTAGGGAGGACAGGACGGACAGGACGGCGGAGACCGGATTGACAGGACGGGACGGACGGAGCGCGTGCGGCGACGATCCGCGCTCCGTCCGGCTTTCAGCTTTCAGCTTTTGGCTTAAAGCTTGTCCGGCGCCGCTGGCGGCGCCGGACGCTCAACTCTGCTTCGCCAAGGCGCGGTTGAGGGCGCTGACGATGGCTTTGATCGAGGCGAGCTCGATGTTGGTGTCGATACCGGCGCCGAAGAGGGCGAGGCCGCGCTCGGGCTTGATCTGGATGTAGCTGACGGCGCGGGCCTCGGAGCCTTGGCCGAGGGAATGTTCGGCGTAGCTGAGCACTTCGAATTTCGGCAACGCCGTCGTGGCGAGGGCGCGGGTGAAGGCGTCGATCGGGCCGTTGCCGGAACCGGTGAGCGTCGCGGCGCGGCCGTCGAGCACGACTTCGGCGGTGCAGGTGACGGCGCCGTCGTGTTCCGCGGTCTTGAAGGCACGCAGGGCGAGGGGCGCGGTGCGCTCGAGGTATTCCTCGCGGAAGACGGCGTGGATATCGTCGGGTTGGAGTTCGGTGCCGCGGGCATCGGCGACATCGTTGACCCGTTTGCCGATTTCCTTGTGCATGAGTTTCGGCAACGAGAAGCCGAATTCGTTTTCGAGCACGTAGGCGACGCCGCCTTTGCCGGACTGGGCGTTGATGCGGATGATGGCCTTGTAGCTGCGGCCGATGTCGGCGGGGTCGATCGGGATGTAGAGGACATCCCAGGGCTCGTCCGGTTTCTGGACGGCCCAGGACTTCTTGATCGCATCCTGATGCGAGCCGCTGAACGCGGTGAACGTGAGCTCGCCGGCGTAGGGTTGGCGGGCGGGGACCTCGAGGCGCGTGGTGCGTTCGTAGACCTCGCGGATTTCGTTGATGTTGCCGAAGTCGAGGTGCGGGTGGACGCCGTGGGTGTAGAGGTTCAGGGCGACGGTGACGATGTCGAGGTTGCCGGTGCGTTCGCCGTTGCCGAAGAGCGTGCCCTCGACGCGGTCGGCGCCGGCGAGGAGGGACAATTCCGTGGCGGCGACGCCGGTGCCGCGGTCGTTGTGCGTGTGGAGGGAGATGAGCGTGCGGTCGCGGCGCGTGAGGTGCGTGTGCATCCACTCGATCTGGTCGGCGTGGACGTTGGGCGTGGCGTATTCGACGGTGGCGGGGAGGTTGAGGATGATCTTGTTGTCGACGGTGGGTTGCCAGACATCGGTGACGGCCTCGCAGATGCGCAGCGCGAATTCGAGTTCGGTGCTGGTGAAGCTCTCGGGCGAGTATTGGAAACGCACGTGCGTGCCGGCGGCGGCGAGGGGCTGCGTGTGCTGTTTCACCCACTTCGTGCCTTGGACGGCGATGCGGACGATGTCGTCCTGGGTCGCGTTGAAGACGTGCTTCCGCTGGGCGGGCGAGGTCGAGTTGTAGAGATGGAAGATGACGTTTTTGGCGCCGCGGAGGGCCTCGCAGCTGCGCACGATCAATTCCTCGCGGCATTGGCAGAGGATCTGGATGGCGACGTCGCCGGGGATGCGGTTTTCGTCGATCAGGCGGCGGCAGAAATCGAATTCGATCTGCGAGGCGCTGGGGAAACCGACTTCGATTTCCTTGAAGCCGATGCGGACGAGGAGGTCGAAGTACTCGAGCTTTTCCTCGACGCTCATGGGCTGGGCGAGGGCCTGGTTGCCGTCGCGCAGGTCGACGCTGCACCAATGGGGGGCGCGGTCGAGGGTGCGGTTGGGCCACTGGCGATTGGGCAAGGCGACGGGCGGGAACGGGCGGTACTTCGTGACGGGAGCGGATTGCATGACCGGAAAACGACGGACGGAGAGAGGATGAAGTTGGGATTTGGCGGACGAAACGGCCGACCGAGGTCGGACGGTTTAGCAAAGCGCCACCACGGGTGGCGACCGGGAATTCAGGCCTACGCACGACCCGCCGCTGGCGGCGTCCTCAGAGGTCGTGCGCGTTCGTAAGTCGAAGGGCCTGGAGCGAAATTCGCATTCGGTTACTGCGAGATATCGGCACGGGGAAATCGAAGTCAAGGGCCGGTTCCGGCGCCGCGGGGGCAAGGATGTAACCGACCGGTGCAAGGCGCGTCTTGCGTGTCGTGCATGTCATCGCCTCCATCCGCCTATGCCCGACGACACCCCGCCGTTTGATTTGGCTGGCTGCCTCGAACGGGTGCGCCGGCGCGATCAGCAGGCTGCGCGCGAGTTGGTCGATCATCTTTACCCCCTGGTCATCCGCATCGTCCGTTCCCACCTGCCGCGGCGGGTGCTGGAAGAGGATCTGGCCCAGGACATCTTTCTGAAAATGTTCACCCGCATCGAACAGTACCAAGGCGCCGTGCCGTTCACCCACTGGGTGTCGCGGATCGCGGTGACGACGTGCATCGACCAGCTGCGGGCGCAGAAACGGCGGCCGGAATTCCGGTGGGCCGATCTTTCGGAAGGCGAGGCCGATGTGCTCGACGCGGTGATGACGAACACCAACGACGTCCCGGCCAACGACGCGATGGCGGCGCACGAATTGGTCCACAAGCTTCTCAACCAGCTGAAACCCGACGACCAGATGGTAATCCGCCTGTTGGATCTCGAGCAGAAGACGATCGCCGAGATCGCCGGCCTGACCGGCTGGAACCAATCCCTCATCAAGGTCCGTGCGTTTCGCGCGCGGCGGAAGTTGCAGAAGCTGTTTCAGGAATTACAACGAAAGGAACGCGCATGAACTCCCCCGAATCCAAACCCGCCTGGCAACGGCTGACCGCGGCCGCCCGCACGGTCGCCGACGACCGCGATACCTCCATGCCCTACGGTTTCGCCACGCGGGTGGCCGCCTTGGCGATGGCGCAGGAGCGCCGCGTCGCCACCTTGCTGGACCGCGTCGCGCTGCGCGCGCTCGGCGTCGCGTGCCTGTTGGCGGGGTTCAGCTTCGCGCTGAATTACCAGGAGCTCGCCTCGGCCTTGGCCCCGGTGAATGCGACCCTGCAGGTGGCGGAAGACCCGGATGCGATCACGGCCGACGACGCCGTGGCCATCGTCCTCGATCTGGCCGACTGAGCATGGAAAAGCCGTGGAAAGTCATCGCCGCGTTCATCGGCGTCTTTATCGCCGGTGCCATCTTCGGCGGGTTTTTCTCGCTGCGGGCCACGTCCGGGCGGCGGATGCAGGCGCCGCCGCCCCCGTTGCCGGGTGATCGGGCGCTCGTGCCGTTGTCGCCGGGCAATGCGGCGCGGCCGCAGGTTGCGGGCCCGCAGGCCCCGGGGGCGTCCCGGCGCGATCCGATTACCCCGACGCTGATGCGGCAATTCACCCAGAAGCTCGGTCTGAGTGCGGAGCAAAAAACCAAGGTCCGTCCGATCGTGGAGCGGGCCGGCGAGGATTTGCTGCGCATCCGGCAGGAGAGTCTGGCGGACACGGCGCGCGTGACCGACCGCCTGTACGTCGATGTTTCGGCCGTGCTGACGCCGAAGCAGCGCGAGGAATTGGAAAAGATCCGGCGGCAGACCGAGGATCGCGTCCAGGCGGAGCGCAAGCGCCGCGTCGAAGCGATCGCGGTCGAAGCTGCGAATCGCGCCGCCGCCAAGAGCGAAGAGCGGCTCGCGGCACCCAAGGCGCCCGCGCCCTGAGCGGCGGGCCGGAGCGCGAAATTGGCAGTTGCGCTGCGCAACGTCGGTCGCATGGTTCGCGGCGGCCAGGTGCCATGCATGGGCAGGCGCGTGAACTCCGCCAGGACCGGAAGGTAGCAACGGTAACGACGTTCTCCCAGTGCCGTGGAGTGCCTGGCCACTTTTTTTGATTTCGGATTTGCGCTTCGAGTGCGCGGATTTGTTCTCACCCGCACGTGTCGACCGCTTACCAAGTCATCGCCCGCAAGTGGCGGCCCCAGACATTCGACGATGTCGTCGGCCAGGATCACGTGGTGCGGACGCTGAAGAACGCGATCACTCGGCAGCGGATCGCCCATGCCTATCTCTTCGTGGGCCCGCGCGGCACCGGCAAGACCTCGACGGCGCGCATCTTTGCCAAGGCGCTCAATTGCACCGACGGACCGAAGGCCGATTTCGACGTCAACGATCCCGCCTGCATCTCCATTGCCGAGGGGTCGCACCTTGATGTGATCGAAATCGACGGTGCCTCGAACAACGGCGTCGACCAAGTCCGCGACCTGCGCGAAACGGTGCGGTACGCGCCGGCGCAGGGGAAGTTCAAGGTCTACATCATCGACGAGGTGCACATGCTTTCGGCGGCGGCGTTCAACGCGCTGCTCAAGACGCTCGAGGAACCGCCGGCGCACGTGAAGTTCGTGTTTGCGACGACGGATCCGCAGAAAGTGCTGCCGACGATCGTGTCGCGTTGCCAGCGCTTCGATTTGAAGCCGATCCCGCCGGACCTGATCGTCGAGCGGTTGAAGCGCATCGCGGTGGACGAGAAGATCAAGGTGTCGGACGCGGCGCTCGCCTGCATCGCGCGGTTGGCCGACGGCGGCATGCGCGACGCGCAGTCGATCTTCGACCAGATGATTTCGTTCTGCGGCGCCGAGATCGGCGAACCGGACGTGCTCGATGTCTACGGATTGGTTGCGGCGGATCGCATTGCGGCCTTGGCCGCGGCGCTGGCGGCCGGCGACCACAAAAAGCTCATCGCCATCGTCGACGAATGCGACGCCGCCGGGCGCGACCTGGTGCGGCTGCTCATCGACCTGCAGGCGCTGGTGCAGGCGGCGTTGCTCGACGCGATCGCGCAGGGCGGGCGCAGCGACAAACTCGGCGGCCTGCCGATGACGACGGAGCAAATCACGCGGCTGCTCGACGGGCTGCGCGAGGGCGAGGGCAGCGTGAAGCTCGGGCTCGCCGAAAAGATCAATTTCGAGGTCACGTTGCTGAAGGCCGTCGAAGCCAGCCGCGCGCGGGCGATCGACAGCCTGATCAAGGAACTTGCGGCGCTGACCGACGAGGCGGCGGCCGGCAGTCCCGACAACGAAAAAAAAAAGGGCTGATTGAGCGGCTGGAATCGCGGTTGAGCCTGCGGCAGGCGGAACGCGTTGCCCTCAAGGTAGCCGCGGTCGGCTCGGTGCCGGAGTTGGCGCCGATGGCGGCGATCCGCACGCCGGCGCTGGCCACAATGCCGAAACCGGAGGCAGCAACGGCGACCGCCGGAGCGGGCGCCGGCAACGGGGCGGAGGAAAATCCGGTCGAAGCGGACGCGGTGGCGTCCGGGGCGGACGAGGCGACGGCGTGGCCGGACGCGGATTCGGAATCGGCGTTTTTGGCCGAAGCCAAGGAGCGCGGGGAACCGGTGAAGGCGACGCCGGCGGCGGCCGAAGCGGCGGAGGACAACGACCCGAAGGCGTTGCCGAAACTTGAAGATCTCGTCGGCCGGCTGAGTCCGGAAATCCGCGACACGCTCGAGGATCTCTTCCGCGCGAAGTTCGTGCGCGTGCAGAAAGTGCCGAAACGCGCGCTCAAGGCGCCGCCGGCCTGACGCGGCCAGGGCCGGGCCGGTGCGTCATTCGGTCCATTCGGAACCGACGTGGCGGCGGCCGAGCAGACCGACGGTCGGGAAATAGGCGTCGGCCGCGGGTGCGGCGGCCGGGAGCGACAGCGCGATGCGGTCGCGGCGATAGAGGCCCTCGTGCACGCCTTCGAAGGCGTCGAGGCGGGCGAGGGCGGCGGCATCGACGGCCCAGATTTCGCCCGCGACGCCGGTCGTGTCCTCGGGTGCGGGGGCGAGGCCCGGGTATCCGCCGAGGTCGTACAACGTGAACCCCGGGACGGTCCGGGCCGGGCCGACGAAACGTTGGCCGGCGAGGTGGCGGTGGTTGCAGCAACCGCGTTTCAGAGTGCCGTAGACGAAGAGCAGCGCGTCCATGGCGGAACGCAATCAGGGGCCGGCGACGAGGTCGAAGACCAAGGCGGTGACGTTGTCGCGGCCGGAGTTTTCGACTGCTTGATGGACGAGGGCGTGGGCGGGGCTGACGCCGTCGGGCCGCGGCTCGGGCACGCGCAGCTGTTCCTCGATCTGGCGGTCCCAGAGGCCGTCGATCAGGCCGTCGGAACCGATCACGAAGCGGTCGCCGGGCCGGTGGGCGACGGCGCCGATGTGCGGTTCGATGAACTGGTGGCCCGCGCCGAGAGCTTGGTTGAGGGAATTGCGCCGCGGGTGGGTGCGCGCTTCGCGTTCGTTGATCTGTTTGGCGCGGCGGAGCCAGCCGACGTGGCTGTGGTCGTGCGTGACCTGGGTCAAATCGCCGCCGAGCGGCAGATAATAGATGCGCGTATCGCCGAGATGCGCGAAATAGACCCAGTCGGGGCGCACCCAGCAGAGACTGAGCGTGGCGCCCATACCGGCGCATTCCTCGTAGGAGTAGCCGAGTTTGAGCAGGTCCTGGTGGATGGCGGTGACGAGTTCGGCGAGGACGTCGTTGAAGCCGGCGCCGAGGCCGCTGGCGGCCATGCGGAAGGCGCGGGGAAAGAGGCGCGTGATCCGGTCCACCGTGATGCGGCTGGCGAATTCGCCGGATTTGGCGCCGCCCATGCCGTCGCTCACGGCGAAGACGAAATCGGATTCGCCGAGGGAAGCGTGGCCGGTCTTGCCGAGGTAGCGGACCTCGCGGCCGTCGACGGCGAGGGCGAGGAAGGCGTCCTCGTTGTTTTGGCGGACGCGGCCGACGTGGGTCAGGCCGGACCAGTGGACGAAGGGGGCGGGGGCAGCGGCGTCGGCCATGGCGGGGCGAACGGGATCAGGTGCCGAGGTTCGGCTTGAGGGAAATCGGCCGGCCGGTGCCGTCGTCGAGGATGGTGGCGAACTCGAAGTCGATGATGCAGAAGCGGCCGTCGGCGACGCGGTAGGTGATGTTGCGCAATTCGCGGTCCTCGTGGCGGACGCCGAAGGTTTCGAGTTCGGCAAACAGCTCGGCCTGGCGCTCGGCGTTGAGTTGGTCGACGCGACCGCCGCAATTGGTTGTGACCATCTTCATCGTGGCGGGCTCGACCTCGAGGAGCTTGGGGACGAAGGAGCAGCCGCGGGCCTCGAGGTAGCGCAGCACGCGGACCTCGTGCTCGAAGCGCTCGCGCGCGAAATGGCCGCGGAAGATCTTGTGGACGCGGCCGTCGAAGCCGATGCGGACGGAGGCGCGTGCCGTATCTTTGATTTCGTGCATGCGGGAGAGCGAAGTTCCGGTTCGAAACGGCGGCTGGCAAGCGTGGGTTGCGGGAGGGAACCAACGTGCACACGATTTCTGCGCGGAAAAAGTGTCATGAACGAAACTTCTGGTTGCCGATGGCACATGAGCTGCTGTTTTGAAGCTGTCTTTTTTGCCCGTGAAACGGCGGCAAAGTCGCCCAGCCTCAATTCGTTTTCGTCTCAGAACCCTGCCCAAACCAACAAATCATGGCCAAATACAAACTGGAATACATCTGGCTCGACGGATACACGCCCTTGGCGAGTCTCCGCAGCAAGACGCAGATCAAGGAATTCGCCAGCTTCCCGACGCTCGGAGAGCTGCCCAATTGGGGCTTCGATGGAAGCTCCACGCAGCAGGCGGAGGGCAAGAGCTCCGACATCGTGCTGAAGCCGGTGGCGGTTTTCCCCGATTCCACGCGTCTCAACGGCGTGCTGGTGATGTGCGAAACGTTCCTCCACACCGGCGTGGCGCACCCGAGCAATTCGCGCGCGACGATCCCGGATGATCCGGACACTTGGTTCGGTTTCGAGCAGGAGTATTTCTTCTACCAGGATGGTCGTCCCCTCGGTTTCCCCGAAGGCGGCTACCCGGCCCCGCAGGGCCCGTACTACACCGGCGTCGGCTACAAGAACGTGGGCAGCGTCGCCCGCGAGATCGTCGAGAAGCACATCGACATCTGTCTCGATGCCGGGATCAACCTCGAGGGCATCAACGCCGAAGTGGCGAAGGGCCAGTGGGAATTCCAGATCTTCGGCAAGGGTTCGAAGAGCGCCGCCGACCAGATGTGGGTCGCGCGCTACATCCTGAGCCGCCTTTGCGAGGCGTACGAGATCGACGTCGAATGGCGCTGCAAGCCCATCCTCGGGCCGTTCAACGCGCCGCTCGATTGGAACGGCTCCGGCATGCACTCGAACTTCTCCACGAAATACATGCGCGAGACCGGCGGCAAGGCGTACTTCGAGAAGCTCATGGAAGCCTTCAACAAGTTCCGCGACGAGCACATCGCCGTTTACGGTCCGGAGAATCACCTCCGCCTCACCGGCCTGCACGAGACGCAGTCGATCGACAAGTTCAGCTACGGCGTCGCCGACCGCGGCGCGTCCGTCCGCGTCCCGCACAGCTTCGTCAACAGCGGCTACAAGGGCTACCTTGAAGACCGTCGTCCGAATTCCGCCGCCGACCCGTACTTGGTCGCCGGCCGGATCCTCAAGACGATCCAGTCGGTGCCGACGGCCTGAGGCATCGGTCCACGTTGAGCCATTTCGGCGCCGCCTCCGGGCGGCGCCTTTTTTTTCTCGGAGCCCGGCGCGCGGCCCGGCAAGGTCGCCAGACCGCGCACGCGGTTCCGCTTGGCCGTCCACTCCCGTCCCTCTTCCGGTTCCGCTCCCGCGCCCGTGTCCCGCGGCGAGTGGCTGTTGACCGGATTGGTCGCGGCGGAACTCGTTTGGAGCACTGTCACGTTCGGCGGTTACCGCCCGGAATTCCGGCTGGTGGCGTATGCCCTGACCGGCGCGGCGCTGCTGGTGCTGGCGATCCAGCGGGCGCGTGAACGCGGGCCGGTCGGGCCGGCGCACCCGGCCGGTTTTTTCCTGCTGCCGTTTGTCGGCTGGGCGGCCCTGAACGCGGCCTTGGTTTCCCCCGTGCCGTGGCTGGCTTGGCCGGAATGGCTGGGCTGGGCCAACCTCGCGGCGCTTTTCTGGATCGTGCTGAATGGGATCCGCTCCGGGCGGACGCGGGGACTGCTGTTCGGCGTGCTGGTGGGCCTGGCCCTCGCGGGGGTCGCGGCCGGCTGCTACCAACGTTTCATGCAGCCGGCGTGGCAGCCGTGGGGCGGGGCGCGGACGGCGTTTCTCGACCGCGCGAGCGGCACGTTCGCGATTCCCAACAGTTTCGCCGGACTGATTTTGCTCGTGGTCCCCGGAGCGGCGGCGCTGGCTTTTCGGCGCGGCGCGCGCGAGACGGAGCGGGTCTGGTGGGTCTGGGTCGTGGCTGTGCTGCTGGTCGGGCTCGGGTTGACAATCAGCCGCGGGGCTTGGCTGGCGCTGGCGATCGCGATCGCGGCCTGGCCGCTGGCGGCGGGCCGCGGGGCGTGGCGGCGGCGGTTGGCCCTTTCCGCGCTCGGGGTGTTGCTGCTCGGCGGCGGCGCGGCGTGGCTGTACCGGCAGAGCCCGGCGGTGCGGGAGCGGATCGGGTTTCTGGTGCGCGACGGGGGCGAGGTGACGCGGCCCGCGATGTGGCAGGGAGCGTGGCGGTTGTTTCGCGATGCGCCGGTTTTCGGCAACGGGGCGGGCAGCTACAACGTGCTCTTCGAGCGTCACCGGCCGGAGGGATTCCGCGACGAACCGCTGTATGCCCACAATGAATACCTGAACGTGCTCGCGGACCACGGGGCGACGGGGGCGGTCCTGCTTTTCGGCGGCTGGGCGGCGATCGCGTGGCGCTGCCGGCGGCGGGGCGACGCGGCGGGGCGGAGCGGGGGCATCGACTCCCGGACGGTCGGCGCGGGTTTGGCGGCGGGCCTGGCGGCTTTTGCGCTGCAGCTCGGATTGGATTTCCACCTGCGCATCCCGGCGCTCGCGGCGGCGTTTGCCGTGGTGGGGGCCTTGGCGGTGGCGGCGCGGTGGCGTTTGCCGGAGCCGACGATCTCGGCGGCGTCGCGTCACCGGTGGTTGCCGGCGGCCGGGCTGGGGCTGGGGTTGGCGGTGGTGGCGGGGACGGCGGGGCCGTTGCTGGTGGCGGATGCGCTGCGTCGTCCGGCCCGCGCGGAGATCGACCGGTTGGGGGCACTGGGATCGGCGGTGACGGCGGCGCAGGCCAAAGCGGTGCTGGCGGCGAGCCGGGCTGCCTTGGAGCGGGCGGTCGAATGGGCGCCGCGCCACGGGCAGGCGTGGTCGGATTTGTCCTACGCCATCGCTTTGACGGCCCGGTATGAGCCGGAGCGGGCGGGCGAGTGGGCGCGGGCGGCCGAAGCGGCGGCGGAGCGCGCGCTCGCGTTGTCCGCGGTGTGCAGCGAGTTCCGGATCAGGCGCGGTGTCGCGCGGGATCTGCAAGGGCGTTGGGCCGAAGCGGGCGCGGATTTTTTTGCCGCGGTCGAGATCGCCAAGGCGGATGCGGTGGCCTGGTACTACCTCGCGGACCACTTGGCCCGGGGGAACGAAGTTTCCCGCGAGCCGGCGGAGGCGGCGTTGGCGTATTGCCTGAAGCTCGATCCCAACTTTGCGCCGGCGTACGGATTGCGGGACCAATTCGAGAAACGTCGTCGGAAATCGTGAGCGGTGCGGAGGCGGAGACTGCAGCGGGAAAAGTCGCGTCCACCTTGGCACGCGGCATGGTTTACGCCTTGACCCAATTTCACCGCCCGGAATTACTCTGCGCCAGCTTTTGGCGTTAGCGCTCCGCCAAGATTCGCTGAACTTTTCATGCACTTTCGTTTCCTGTCCTGGTTGTTGATCGGTGCTTTGGCCGGCGTCATGTCGGCGCTGGCGCAGACGCCGGCGGCTCCTGCCGGAGCGCCGACGGTCGTCGGCGGGGCGGAGTTGATCTTGGTCGCGAAGAAATCCGGCCGGGTCGAGATGACGGTGGGCGGGGTGGTGACCGCTTTGGAAAACGGCGCGAAGGTGCCGCAAAAAGCCAAGGTCAACACTTACAACGACGGCAGCGTGGTGCTGGTCTTCTCGAACGGCGCGACGACCCAGCTCGGTTCCGATTCGGAATTGGTGATCGAGGAATTCCTGCAGGATCCGTTCGGCAGCGACATCAAAGTCGCGGAGATCAGCGACGAGCCTTCGCAATCGCGCACGAAGTTGGCGCTGAACAAGGGCGAGCTCGTCGGCAACGTGAAGAAGCTCAAGTACGACAAGGGCTCTTCGTTCATCGTGCAGACTCCGGTCGGCGCGGCCGGTATCCGCGGCACGACGTTCCGCATTGTGTTTCGTCCGGGCGGCACGGGGCAGGCGTTTTTCACGCTCAGCACGGCCAGCGGCAATGTTTCGTTCGAGGCGCTGCCGCCGGGTGGCAGCCCGGGTGGCGGCACGCCGCCGGCCGGCGGCCAAGGGCAAGGCCAAGGTCAGGGCAACACGCCCCAGCCGAACGCGACGCCCGAACCCACGGCGACGGGCACCGGTACGGTCACCGGTATTTCGGTGCCGCAGGGCCAGGAAATCGCGATTACCGTCAGCGTCACGACCAACGCCCAAGGTCAAATGGTCGTGACCGTGATTCCGCCCCCGCCTTCCGCCACGAGCAATGTCAACGCCGCGACACTCGCGGCTGTGACGAGCGCCGCGGCCGAGATTGCCGTGGCGGTGCAGCAAACGGTCTTCACGCCGGCGCCGGCCAGCAGTTCCGGGTCGGGCACCGGAGGTTCCGGGACGAGCGGCACGACGGGCAGCACCGGTACCTCGGGTACGACCGGCACCACCGGATCGGGTGCGACGTCGGGCACGACCCCGACGCCGTCGACGACCACGGTCACCGGGTCCAATTTCACGGCGGAGGTCACCACGACTCCGCCGCCGGCCACCCCGCCCCGCATCGTGCCGACGCAGCCCTAGGCCGGGAACATGGAGTTGAGAGTGGGAAGTTGAAGGTTGAGAGCTCGATCCGCCGAGGCTCGGAAAACGCCGCCGAAGCAGGCAACCTGACGGACCGAACGGTTTTGCGCCCAACTCCCCGCCAAGCTCGCTCAACTGCATGATTTCGGCCAAGGTCGGGAAAATGGCATCGAAATCCAAGGCGAAGGCGGTCGCGCAATTGCGTTGGCTGCTGCTGCTGCCGATTCCGCTGATCTGGTGCCTGCTGGAGCATTACCGGCAGCTGGCGTTTCTCGAAAACAAATCGGTCGACTGGCGCTTCCAGTACCGGGGCGAAATCGAGGCGCCGATCAAGGTGGTGTATGTCGACGTCGATTCGCTGTCGCTGGACAAAATCGGCGGCTGGCCGTGGAGCCGCACGTATTTTTCCAAGGTGTCCGCCGCGCTGGTGAACGAAGGCAAGGCGCGCGCGGTGGGGCTCGACTTTGTGTTTTCGGCGGCGGGACTTTCCGAGTCGGTGGACCGCCGCAAGCATGTCGCGGGCAACCAGGAGTTCGCGCGTTTCCTGTTCCGGCAACCGCCCGTCGTGCTGGCGGCGGCGTACGGCGGCTGGCAATTCACGGACATCGACAAGAAGGTGAAGACGCGGACGCTGCCGTTGATTTCCGCGGAGTCGTGGCGGTTGGAGCAATCGGAGCCGCCGGAGCTGCCGGTGTTCGAAATCAGTTTCGCGGAAGGCCAGACCAAGCTCTACAATCCGCCGTTCGTCGGCCTGATCGACACGATCGAGGACCAGATGCGCGTGGTGCCGCTGTGGGTGCCGACGAACCTGAACCGGCCGTATTTCCACATGGCGGTGGAACTGGCGCGGCTCTATTGGCAATTGCCGCCGGGGGCGGTGCAGCCGAAGGGCAACCTGCTCGAGTTCCGGCGGGCCGACGGCTCGCTGCACACCGCGGTGCCGATGCGGACGGGGCAATTGCTCGACGTGAATTGGTTTTCGCCGTGGATCGCGCCGCAGAACCTGCGCGAGGAGTTTGTCACCGTTTACCAATACGCGGAGGCGCTGGCGTCGGAGGACCCGGAGCTGAAGGCGGCGGGCAAGGAATACTTCGCGCAGGACGCCTTCAAGGATGCGGTCGTGCTGATCGGTCCGGTGGACAAATTGCTGCAGGATCTCGGGCAGACGCCGTTCGACGAAGTGCCGGTGCCGAAGGTCGGCGTGCACGGCAACATCCTCAAGACGATCGTTTCGGGCCAGTACCTGAAACGCGTGCCGCAGCAGACGGTGTACGCGATCGTGTTCGGGCTGACGCTGATTGTGGCGACGCTGTCGGTGGCCGGCGGCGCGCGCGCGCTGTTTGCCAAGATCATGGCGGTGCTGGCGCTGGCGGTCTATGTGGCGCTGGTATTCCAGACCTTCAAGGGGACGCACCTGATTTTGCCGTTCACCGCGCCGCTGGGGGCGGCGTTGACGACGAGTTTTGCCGGGCTGATCTGGCAGGTGATCGACGAGCAGAAGGCCAAGCGCCGCGTGCAGGGCATGTTCGGCGCCTACGTTTCGCCGCAGCTCGTCGAACGCATGGTCGATTCCGGCGAGGATCCGCAGTTGGGCGGGCACGACGCGGAGATCACGGCCTATTTTTCCGACATCCAGGGGTTCTCGAGCTTTTCGGAAAAACTCGGCTCGGGTCCGCTCGTCGAGCTGATGAACGAGTACCTGACGGCGTGCACGGACATCGTGCAGGCGCAGGGCGGCACGCTCGACAAGTACATCGGCGACGCGGTGGTGGCGATGTTCGGGGCGCCGATCCCGTTGCCCGACCACGCGTACCGCGCCTGCGTGGCGACGCAGCTGGTGCACCAGAAACTCGCGGAGCTGCGGACGAAGTGGAAAGACGAAGGCGACAAGTGGCCGGAGATCGTCTGGAAAATGCAGTCGCGCATCGGCCTCAACACGGGCGTCTGCATGATCGGCAACATGGGCAGCCGCACGCGTTTCAACTACACGATGATGGGCGACAACGTGAACTTGGCGGCCCGCATGGAGTCGGGCGCGAAGAGCTGGGGCGCCTACACGATGGTGGCGGAGGCGACCAAGCTGGCCTGCGAAAAACACGGTGGCGACCGCGTGGTGTTCCGGGCCCTGGGACGGATCGTGGTGATGGGCCGGTCGCAGCCCGTGCCGATCCACGAGATCGTCGGACTGAAGGAAACGCTGCCGGATTCGGCCCGGGAGTGCATCGCGCGCTTCGAGGCCGGATTGGCAAAATACTATGCGCGCGATTGGGACGGCGCGATCGCCTGTTTCCAACAAAGCCTCGAGCTGGAGCCGAACCAGCCCGGCAAGACTCCCGGTGTGAAGACCAATCCTTCGCTGGTGTACCTGGGCATCACGGAACAGTACCGGAAGAATCCGCCGCCGTCCGATTGGAAGGGCGCGTACGTGATGACGGAGAAGTGAAGCGCTCCGGAAACAAAACGAAACGCGTGGGAGGCCGGAGGCCGTGGGGCGCGCTGGCGGCGGTGACGTCGGGGCCGCTCATTCTCCAATCCGAAGGCGCCGAGATCTTTTTCCGCATGATCGAGGTGCGAAAGATCAACGCGATCCCGGC
>NEUS01000021.1 GCA_002288455.1 Opitutia bacterium Tous-C1TDCM | reverse complement strand
CTCGAGGGTCCAGGTGCGGCCCGGGAGGAGGTTATGGCTGACAGAGGCGTCGTATCCGAACCCCCCGGACGCGGCGAGCGGCGGGGCCTTGTCGGCGACATTCACGATGCCCACGCGGATCTGGGTGCGGCGGAGGAGGGCGGCGGCGGCATCGCCGAAACGGTAGCCGAAGGACAGGTTGTACGTCGTCGTCGGGTCGATCACGCGGCGATAGACGGTCTGGCCGGCGGTGAAGAACGGCTCGATGTAGCCCGGGCGGCCGAGGGATTCGTAAACGGCGGCGGTGGTGGTGGCGCCGGCGTCGTGGGTTTTGCCGACGTGGTAGGCGCCAAGGGCGGCGGACCAGGCGCCGCGGCGCCAGGAGACATTGGTGGTGCTGCGCCAGCGGGCGGCGCCGCCGGCGTAGAGGCCGTTGCTGAGCGTCGGCGGCAAATTCGCGGGGGCCAGGGTCGATTCCGAACGCTTGAGGTAGGACCATTCCGATGAGATCACGACATTGCCGAAGGGCAGGCGCGGGACAACGTAGCGGGCGCCGAAATCCCAACCCGCGTGCTCGCTGGTGGAGATGTTGACGAAGGGACGGTTGAGGGAGAAGATCCGGCCGGCGGCGCCCCGGGGATTGCCGGGATTGGCGGCGTTGTAGTTGGCGAAGGCGGTGCGGTCTTCGGGCGTGAGAGCGAAGCGGACGACATCCGGGTCGCCCTTGTAGGCGGCGGTGCCGCTGCCGAGATCGATCGAACCGACGGCGACGCCGGCGGCGCGCTGGGCCTGGGTGTAGGCCTGGAGCAGGGCGGTGTCGCTGGCGCGGATCTGGGCGACACTGCGTTGGCCGAGGAGATCCGTGCGGCTGATGCTCCAATAGTCGGCGGAGATGCTCAGGCCCTTGAGGCCGGGAACATCGAGGACGGCGCCCCAGGTGCGGCCTTCGGATTCCTGCGGCTTGAGGTCCGGGTTGCCGCCGAAGTAGGTGCGTTGCACATACGGGCCCTCGTTGAGGAGGGGATTGCGGTAGGTGTCGATGTCGCCGGCGCCGGCGCTGATCGTCCAGCGCGGGCTGGTGAAGAGAGCGGCGAGGCTGGGAGCCATGAAGCCTTCGTTGTAGGAACCGCGGAGCATGAGGCCGGAGGCGGGGCGCCAGTTCAGGCCGAACTTGGGTTTAACGGTGGTGCCGAAATCGCTGTAGTCTTCGTAGCGGGCCGAGGCGGTGAGCTCGAGGCTTTGGGCGAGGGGAATCTGCTGTTTCGGAGTGAGGAGCGGGACCACGAATTCGGTGTAGACGCTCGTGATCTGCCGGTCGCCGAGCACGTCGGGGCGGGGCGGGTGGAGGAGGAAATCGTTGTTGGTCGGATCGAGGCCGGAGTCGGCGGGATTCTCGCCGCTGAACGGCGGGCGCTTGTCGGCGAGATCTTCGACGCGATATTCGGCGCCGGCGGCGGCCATGATGTCGCGGCCCCAGAGCGTGAGCAGGCGGCCGGAGGCGCGGACGTCGCCGCTGGCGATGTAGCTGCGCGCGGTGCGGATGTAGACCTCGGAGAAGGAGTCCACGACGGCGGCCGGGTTGATGTAGGGTCGGTCGGCGACGACGGCGTTGTTGGCGACGCGGAACGTGTACCCGAAAGGATTGTACGCGGCGGCGTCGGTGCGCTGGAGGGCGGCGCGAAGTTTGCTTTCGCGCACATCGGGGAAGGCTTCGTCGCGGCCGGAGACGCGGTTGAAGAACGCGGACGTTTCCCAGGTCCAGGAGTCGCCGAGCCGGCCTTTGACGCCGCCGGCGAGGCGGTAGACGTCGGCGGTGGTGTCGACCGTCTCGGCGGCGAGGCCGGCGAGGGTCATGGCGGTGAAGCTGACCGTGCGGGGCGCGCCGGCGAGGCGGGCGGAGCCGTCGGCATTGGGCGCGCCGGTCGGGTGGAAGAAACGCGAGCCGTAGGGATTGTAGGGATTGTCGATCGCCATGACGGCGAGTTGGTCGGAGGTCGGGGCGTTGAGCGCGAGCGGCTGGCGGCGCATCGTCGAGGCGGACTTGTAGTAGCTGAAGTCGGCGAAGGCGGTGAGGTGTTGCGCGAGGTCGAATTCGCCGGAGAGGAACGTATTGCCGCGGCGGACGCGCGGGGCGGCCATGCCGAAGGTGTTCAGGTCGAGGAAGAATTCGGGATTGGCCGCGCGGGTGGGGGCGGCGGTGGTGAGGGCCGGCGTGCCGTTGACGGGGCGGAAGTAGTTGTTGGCGGTGGCGGTGCCGACGCGGAAGGTGGGCCAATAGCCGCGGGCGGAACGCGCGTCGAAGGGCCCGCCGAGCGTGTTGAAGGGCGCGGGCACGAGGTTCGCCTGGTTGGCGGTGCGGGTGAAGTCGCGTTCGGAGAGGAAGATCGCGTCGCGGTAGAGCGCCTCGACGACGCCGAAGAAGCGGCCGCGGCCGCCGGCCAGTTTGCCGCCGAACATCGCGGAGCCCTGGATGCTTTCGCCGCCGCCGGCTTCGGGGGCGCCGAAACGGAGGGAAGTCTCGAAGCCCTCGTGGTCGCGTTTGAGCACGTAGTTGATGACGCCGCCGACGGCGTCGGAGCCATAGATGGAAGACGCGCCGTCGCGCAGGACCTCGATGCGCTCGATGCCGCGGGTGGGGAGCTGGTTGACGTTCACGGCCTGGGAGAGGCCGGCGGTCATCGGGTTGATGGCCATGCGGCGGCCGTTGACGAGAATGAGCGTCGCGGTGGCGCCCATGTTGCGGAGATTGAGATTGGCGTTGTCGCCGCGGGCGCCTGAGGAGCCGAGGCGGGTTTCGTTTTCCGGGAGATTGACGACGGAGGGCAGGGAGGTGAGCAGGTCGACGGGGAGGACGGCGTTGCGGACCTCCATGGCGGTCTGGTCGATGACGGTCATCGGCGCGACTTTCTCGAGATCAAGGCGGCGGATGTTGGAGCCGGTGACGACGAAGCGGGAGAGCTCGACGGCGACGGTGTCGTTGGCGGCTTTCGCGGCCGACGACGGGGCGGGCGCGGTCTGGCCGAAGGCGGCGGCGAGCGCGGCGGGGGCGACGACGGCGCCGCGGAGGAAGCGGCGAAAGGAAGATCCGCCGGGGATGCGGCGGGGAACGCGAGGGTGATTCATAGTTCGGTGCGGGTGGAAGCGCGACGCTCCGCGCGGTGCCGCACGGGGCACAACGCCGTTCCGGGGGCGTCGCAGGAATGTCACCGCCGTCACCCCGGCGGCACGGAACTGTCGCGGAACTGTCGCGCGGACCGGGCGAAGATCGCGGCCGGACGGGAGCAGCCGAACCTTAGCGCGGCGCCGCGAGCCGATCCGTTTCGGCCAACGTGAAGCGCGTCCCGACGACGGAGTTTTTCTCCGGTCCCTCGCGGTACTTGATGTACGTGGTCGCGACGAAGGTGCCGTCGGGCAGACGCTCGAGCCCGGGGTAGCCGTTGTCGCCGGCCTTGAAGCTGTGGAGCAGTTTCACGCGGTAGGCGCCGTCGCGGCCCGCGAGAATGTCGTCGTAGCGTCCGACCCAGGCGACGAAGTGCGGGGCGGTGGGGCTGCCGTAGTCGCCGCCGGTGTCGCGCATGACGACGACGAGGCGGCCGTCGGCGGCGTAGCGCGCGGTGTGGCGGTCGCCGTAGAGGCCGGGCGGCAGCGGCCGGGCGGCGGACCAGGTGCGGCCTTCGTCGTCGCTCGTGATGAAGAGGGCGGCGCGGCGCTGGTTCTCGCGGATGAGGGCGAGCAACTGGCGGCCGTCGGGCGAGCGCACGAGCCACGGTTCGCAGGGTTTGAGGCCCGGCAGATCGAGGATGACGCGCCACGGCGTCCAAGTGAGTCCGCCATCCGCGGATACGCTTTGGGCGATGACGTTGGAGCGGACTTCCTGCGTTTCGCCGGGGCGGCGGATATTGGTGAGGCCGAGGAGTTTTTTCCCGCCCTCGATCGGTTCGATGGTGCAGAACGGCATCACGGTTTCGAGGCCGAGGCTCGTCATCGGCGACCAGGTGCGGCCGTCGTCGTCGGAGTGGGCGCGGTGCATTTTGCCGTCGGGGCCCTGGCCGGCGAAGACGAAGAGCCGGGCGCGGCCGGCGGGATCGGCGAGTCGGAAGAGGGTCGGGCAATTGCGCACCGTTTTCCAATTGTCAGGCACAGGGAGCAGGTCGCTCCAGGTGAGGCCGCCGTCGTCGCTGCGTTTCAGCGGACCGCAGGGACCGCCGTGGTTGACGGTCCAGACGCAGAACATCGTTTTACCGTCCGGCAAAAGCACGGTGGTCGGATGGCCCTGGTAGACGGAGGCGGTGCCGGCGGCGACGACAACCTGGCGCGAGGTGTCGGCGGACAGATCCACGGTCGGGGGAAACACGGCGCGGGTGGGGGTGACGCGGCCGACGGCGGCGGCGGGATCGTTGGCGCCGCGGAGGGCGGGCGGGGCGGGAACGGCGGCGGCGAGGACGAAAACGAAAAGAGGAAACGCGGACCGCATGACGGCCACGGCAGCGGATTGCGGGGCGGAGCTCAAGGCCGGCGGCGGTGCGACGCGGGTGCGGGCAAGGTCGGGCCGCGGGAGTTGGCGGAAATTTTCCGCGGCGGCGACGATTGGGCTTCCCCACGGCGCGGCCGCGAACTTTGATCGCTCGTCCGGGTCGGGGAAATGCGGCCGTCATCGTGGCGGGCGGCGCCCATGCTTCTTGGTCCCGCCGAATTTATGCGTATCGAAATCCCACGTGAGTTTGACCGTCTCGGGGCGGTCCGAATCTATGGCCTGCAGAAAATCTACGAACTCGACGCCGGGCCGGAGGCGGAGTTGCCGGGGCAGGAGGACGCGGTGGTGCGCAGCCTGCCGGCGGAGGCGATCTACGGCGTGCAGCGCGAGATGGCGATCGTGGTGCCGGTGAGAGGGGAGCGGCTGAAACTGATCGAGGGCGTGCTGGTGGGGATTCCGAATTCCTGCCTCGTGATCGTGGTCTCGAACAGCCCGCGCGAACCGATCGACCGTTTCTTCCTCGAGCAGGAATCGATCGCGAATTTCTGCCGTTTCACGCGCAAGCAGGTGGTGATCGTGCACCAGAAGGATCCGGTGATCGGGGCGGCGTTCGCGGCCGGCGGCTACCCCGAGTTGCTGGACGAGCGCGGCACCGTGCGCAACGGCAAGGCCGAGGGCATGATGATCGGCACCGTGCTGGCGCGGATGCTGGGGCGGAGGTACGTCGGCTTCGTCGACAGCGACAACTATTTCCCCGGGGCGGTGAACGAGTACATCCGCGAGTACGCGGCCGGTTTCCTGATGCACGGCGGGGACCACACGCTCGTGCGGATTTCCTGGCACTCGAAACCCAAGATCGTGGAGCAGGCGCTGTACTTTGCGAAATGGGGCCGCAGCTCGCGGCACTGCAACCACGCGCTGAACCGGCTGCTGAGCCACCACACGGGTTTCGAAACCGAGATCGTGAAGACCGGCAACGCGGGCGAACACGCGCTGACCTTGGAGCTCGCGATGTCGATCCGCTACGCGACCGGCTACGCGGTGGAGCCCTTCCACTTCATCGATTTGCTGGAGCAGTACGGCGGGGCGATCCCGTCGGAGCACGGCGACATGCGGCGGCTGATCCGGATCTGCCAGATCGAATCGCGGAATCCGCATCTGCATGAGAACAAAGGCGAGGACCACATCGCCGACATGATCCGCGGCTCGCTGGCGACGGTGTATCACTCGCGGCTTTGTCCGCCCGGGCTGCAGCAGGAAATCGACGCGGAGCTGCGCCAAGGCGGCTACCTGAAGGAAGGGGATTCGCTCGCGCCGGTGCACGTTTATCCGAGCCTCGACAAATTGGATCTCGGCCAATTTGCGGCGGTGGCGCGCGAAGCGGTGGAGCGCCGCGTGGCCGCGCCGGCTTCGGCGGCGTGAACCGGCGATGACCGCTCCAGCTGCCGCGCGGCCGCCGCGTCTCGTGGTGTTTACGGACCTGGACGGGACGCTGCTGGACGCGCGGACGTATTCCGCGGCGCCGGCGCGGGGGGCGCTGGCGCGGCTCGCGGCAGCGGGGGTGCCGGTGGTGTTTTGCTCCTCGAAGACGGCGGCGGAACAACGGCCGCTGCGGGAGGAACACGGCCTGACGCAGGTCCCCTATATCGTGGAGAACGGGGCGGCGATCATCGTGCCGGCGGCCGCCGGCTTGGCGCTGGGCGAAGGCGGGATCGCGGGAGCGGACGAGGGCGAGCGGGTCTGGGCGCTGGGCCGACCGTTTGCCGAAGTGAAGGCGGGCCTGCGCCGGGCGGCGGCGGCGGCCGGGGTGAAGGCGACGGGATATGCCGAATTGACGGTGGCGGAAATCGCGGCGCGGACGGGACTCGATTTGCCGGCGGCGGCGCGCGCGCGGCAACGCGATTGCAGCGAGACGCTGGTCGATGCGTGGCCCGAGGCGGAATGGACGAAGTTGGCGGCCGCTTTGGCGGCGGAGGGCCTGCAGGCGGCGCACGGCGGTCGTTTTCGGACCGTGACCTCGGTGAACGTCGACAAGGGCCGCGCGGTGCGATGGCTGGCCGAGCGGTACGCGGCGACCGGACCGGTTGTGACGGCGGGATTGGGCGATGCGGCGAACGACGCGAGCCTGCTCGCGGCGGTGGACCGGCCATATCTGTTGGCGGGCCGCGACGGCGGCTGGGCGGAGATCGGGGTGCCGGGGGTGCGGAAAATCGCGGCGGCCGGGCCCGCCGGGTGGAGCGAGGCGATCGCGGAGTTGCTGGGTGAAACTTAAAGGCCGATTCCCGAAGTCCAAGGCGGCCGGACGGCGCGGGGCCGATGCGTGAGGCTTGTGACCGCGACGTTACGCAATTCGTCTTGGCCGCTGGCATGTGACGAGCTGTGGTGGGGTTGTGAGGCTGCCCCGCCTTAGGATTTCCGCTGCGTCCATCGTCGTGGCCGTGCTGTCGCCGGCGGCGGCGTTCGAGGATCGGGTGGAGCTGTTGTTTCGCCCGCTGCAAGGGGAGCACCTGGCGATTTCCCCGGACGGCCGGCGCGTGGCGTACACGACGCGGCTCGAGCACCGGCTCGGGATCACGATGCTCGATCTTGATCGGGGCGGGGCGCGGCGGACGGTCGCGGTGGATGCCGATCCCGAAGGCAGACACGGGGACGAGCCGGCGCCGACGCAGCTGCGGTTTTTGCGCTGGGCGACGCCGGAGCGGCTGGTGTTTGCGCCGGCGGAGTGGGTGCGGCCGGCGGCGGCCGGCGGGGACGGACTGTTGCTCGACGGGCCGGCGATCCGCGCGCCGATTCTCGCGCTGGATGCGGACGGGCAGCGGTTGGGCGTGCTGGCGGATTCCCGCACGTTCATCGAAACGGCCACGGACGCGCGGAACTCCCTGGCCGATTTGCTGAAGCCGGCGGCGCAGGTGAAAACGGCGGGGGACGAACCGTTGCGGGCCCGGTTGCCGCATCTTGATGTTTTGGGATTTTATCCGCGCGATCCGGAGCAACTGATCGTGCGCACGCGCGGCGGCTACGGGCCGCCGATGCAGTATCTCGTGGATGTGCGGACGGGGTCGGTGGCGGAATTCGGCGGCGATTGGCCGGCGCCGCCGGGGGAACCGCAAGTGTACGATTGGTTCCGGCTCAAGGTCGTCGGCCAACGCCAGACGGGACCGGGCCCGGCGGCGGTGTGGCAGGACGAGGATTTGGCGCGGGTGCAGCGGACACTGGAGGAAAAGTTTCCGCGGCGGCGCGTGGACCTGGCGGACTGGAGCGAGAACCGCGGACGCGTGGTGTTCCGGGTGACCGGGGGTGGCGATCCGGGGCGGGTGTTTGTGTGGCAGAGGCCGGACGACCTCGTGGTGGAACTGTTTCGCCGCGCGCCGTGGTTCGTGGCGGCGAAGTTCAACGAGACGAGGCCCTTCCGGTTCGCGGGCGGGGGCGGACCGGTCGACGGCCGGATCACGTGGCCGCGGAAACCGCGCGGTCCGCTGCTGCCGTTGGTGGTGGTGTTTCCCGGCGAGAACGGAGGGCGGCCGGCCGGGGCCTTCGATGCGGAGGCGCAGGTGTTCGCGGATCAGGGTTTCGCGGTATTGAGTCTGGGCCGCGGGTCCGGGCCGATGGGTCCGGGGCTGGTCGAGGATGTGCAGGCGGGCGTCGAGTGGTTGGCGGCGCGGCACCCGGAGCGGGCGCTCGACCGGAGCCGCGTGGCGGTGCTGGGACACGGGGAAGGCGGCGAGGCGGCGTGGCGGGCGTTGCAGGGGCGGCCGGACTGGTTTCGCTGCGGGGTCGTGCTCGATGGGCCGGCGCGGGCGGGCGGGTCCGGGGCGGAGGCAGGCTCGGCGCGGTTGCTGCGGAGCGATCCGGGATTGGCGACGGCGGAACCGGGGGCGCGGGCGGCGACGTACCGGCGGATCGACGAGTTTTTCCGGCAACAGCTGGCTTGGGGCGCGGGGCCGGCGGGAATAAAAAAGGAGGTCGAATGAACGCCCGCGGCGCGATCGCGTGGGGGGTGGCCGTTTGGCTGGCGGGGGCGGGGACGCTGGCGGCGGCCAACGCCGGTCCGCGGGTGGAGTTGCCGCCGATGATGGTGGAGGAATCGGTTTCCGGTGTGCCTTGGCTCTACGTCAATGCCGGGGGCACGGAGTTTCTGTCGCGGTGCTCGGCCGGCACGACGCGCAGCCTCGTCGAAGGCTGGCTCGACAAACTGCAACAGGTGCGCGCGCTGGTGCCGGAAGAGTTTCTCGGCCGGATGGATCCGCCTTCGATCTTCGTGCTGTATTCCCAGGATCTGCAGCAGACCGTGAGTGCGGAGATCCAGCGTGAACTGCAGGCGGCGGGGGCGCGCAGCGGCGGAGTGGATATCGCGCCGAGCATGCGGCTGGCGGACCGCGATCTGCACGGCTCGATCGCCTACATCGACGAAGGGAGATTCGATGCCGCGGGGCTCAGCATTGCGCCGAGCCACGTGCGGTTTCTCGTGCAGATCCGGGTGCCGGCGCTGCCGGCGTGGCTGGTCGACGGCGTCGAGCGCGCCTGGCGGCGGACGGACTTCGTGCTGCATCCGATCACGCTCAATCCGCTGGTGTGGGAAAATGAGGGTGAGAGCGACGCGCTCGCGGCGGATCCGTTGCGGCCGCGCGCGGTGCTGCCGGCGAGCGAGCTGTTTGCGAACGAGGCGCGGCGGGCGGTGGAGACGCGTTATCCGCGGCGGGTGGCGACGCGGGCGTCGACGCAGGAGCTGCTGGTGCGTTGGGCGTGGGTGACGGGCGGGCCGGTGCGGGACGCGTTTTGGAAATTGGCGGCGCAGGCGGCGGAAGGGCCGATCACGGAGGAACAGTTCGAGGCGAATTTCGGTTTCGATTACGCGGAATTGCGCGACCGGTTGAGCGACTATTTGCCGAAGGCGGTGCGGGAAACGGCGTGGATCAGTCCGGGGAAAACGCCGGCGGTGCCGGACTTCACGGTGGAGAAAGCGACGCCGAACCAGGTGGCGCGCGTGCGCGGCGAGTGGGAGCGGTTGGCGATCGGCCATGTGCGCCGGCGGTTGCCGCAGGTGGTGGAGCCGTACATCGCGCAGGCGCGCCGGACGCTGCGCCGGGCCTACGATGCGGGCGACCGGGATCCGCGGCTGTTGGCGACGATGGGGCTGTGCGAGATCGACGCGGGGGCGGCCGCGGCGGCGCGGCCATGGTTGGAAGCGGCGACGGCGGGCGGGGTGGTGCGGCCGCGGGCGTATTACGAATTGGCGTGGCTGCGGTGGACGGAGCTGCCGCGCGCGGCGGGCGGGACGGCGACGTGGCCGTTCGCGCAGCTGGCGCCGGTGATCGCGCCATTGCGCCAGACTTTGCCGCAGGCGCCGGCGTTGCCGGAGATCTATGCTTTGCTGGCGGACGCGTGGACGGCGTGCGAGTTGGCGCCGAACCGGGAGGAGTGGGCGGAATTGGAGCGCGGGGCGCGGTTGTTTGCGGGGCGGCCGGCGGTGGGTTTGCCGATCGCAAGGGCGCTGGCGCGGCACGGGCGGAAGACGGAGGCGGCGGCGCTGTTGGCGGCCGGGGCGGCGTTTCCGATGGACGAAGAAACGCGCGCGGGCGTGGAGAAATTGCGGGCGGAATTGGCGGCGGCGGAAGAGCGCTGAGCCGGAATCTTGCAGCTGAGAGCCGAAAGTTGAGGGTTGAGAGATCGATCCGTCGATTTCGCAGGCCATCGTCGAGGCCCACGGCGGAACCCTCGCCGCGGCGAGCGCGGTGGACCGGGGCGCAACGTTTACGGTGCGGTTGCCGAGGGGCAGCGGCCCGTGGGCGGGGAGTGCCCGGCAAGCCGTATGAATTAACTCCGATCGGGGTGGCGGCGAAAAATGCGGTGGCGGTGTCCGGCGGCCGACGGTTGTTTCGTCGGGATGGGACAAACGCGTTTTCGCGCGTCCGATCGCACCCTTTCCTATGTCCACCCATACCATCCGCCTGCACCGTGTGTTGCGTTCCCCGCCGGAAAAAATCTACCGGGCCTTTCTTGAACCGGCGGCGATGTGCCGGTGGTTGCCGCCTTATGGTTTCACGGCGGCGATCGAGCATCTCGAAGCGAAGGTCGACGGCACGTTCCGCATGTCGTTCACGCATTTCGCGAGCGGCAATTCCCATGCCTTCGGCGGGACCTATCTTGAATTGGTGCCGAACGAGCGGCTCCGCTACACGGACAAGTTCGACGATCCGAATCTGCCGGGAGTGATCGAAGTGACGGTGACGCTGACCAAGGTAAGTTGCGGCACCGAACTTACCGTCGTGCAGGCGGGCGTGCCGGCCGTGATTCCGGCGGAAATGTGCTATCTGGGTTGGCAGGATTCGCTGGTCCAACTTGCGCGGTTGGTGGAGCCGGAGATCCCGGCCTGAGGGGCTGAACGCGGTTGAAAGGTGAAGGTTGAAAGCTGAAAGACCGGAATGCCGAGATGGGGCGGACAAGGCTCTGCCCGCCGCATCGGCATCCCGGGCGATTTCTTAGCCAGGGCCGCAAACATCCGACTCGCTTCCGCCCATGGGACAACTCCGTTGCAGTATCACGATCTCGCTCGACGGCTATGCCGCCGGGCCGAACCAAAGCGCGGCCAACCCGCTCGGCGAAGGCGCGCGGCGTCTGCACGAATGGGTGTTTCCGACCCGTACGTTCCGGGCGATGCTCGGCGGCGCCGGCGGCGAAACCGGGGTGAACGACGATGTGATGCGCGAGATGTTCGCGCACGTCGGCGCGACCGTGATGGGGCGGAATATGTTCGGCCCGGTCCGCGGGCCCTGGGGCGAAAATCCGTGGCGCGGGTGGTGGGGCGAGACGCCGCCGTACGGGCATCCGGTGTTCGTGCTGACGCATCACGCGCGGGCGCCGCTCGTCATGGCGGGCGGCACGACGTTTCATTTTGTGACTGACGGTATCGCTTCCGCGCTCGAGCAGGCCCGGGTGGCGGCGGGCGACCGGGACGTGAATCTTGCCGGCGGGGCGCGGACCGTGCAGCAGTTCCTGGCGGCGGGATTGCTGGACGAACTGGAACTGCACGTCGTGCCGATTTTGCTCGGGGGCGGCGAGCGCCTGCTCGACCGCGTCGCGGATGAAAACGTGAGCCTCGAACTTGTCCGGACCCTGGCCGGCCCCGGAGTTTCGCACCTGAAGTACCGGGTGCTCAGTCCGGGTAACCGCGGGGCGGGCCCCGCCGGCGAACCGGCGGCCTGACGGCGGCGAGCCGCGCAGGGGCGGCGGTCACCGGGGTGTGATTCGATTCAATCGCACTGCGCGCGGAAGCGGGCGAACTCGGCTTTGAGTTCGGCCAATTCGGCGCGGAGGGCGACGGCCTCGGTTTCGAGGCGGGCGAGGCGGTCGGCGGCGGCGGGGACCGGAGCCAGAGGGGACGCGATGAGAGCCGCCGGGGCGGGCGCCGATCTTGAGTCCACGACCTCGACGGGGCCGCCGAAGAGGTGGGCGTAGCGCGATTCCTTGGTGCCGGGGGCGCGGGGCAGTTTCGCGACGAGGGGCTGCGGTTGCCGTTCCGCGAGGACGGCGAGGGCGGCCTCGGTTTCCGGCAAGGTATCGAAACGGAAGATACGCTCGGTGCGCGGGCGCAGTTCGCCGAGGGTCTGCGGGCCGCGGAGGAAGAGAACGCAAAGCAAAGCGACTTCGCCGGGCGTGAGGAGCAGGGCGTCGGTCAACGTGTGCTTGTATTTTGCGACGCGGCTTTCGGCCCCGGTGAACAGCGTCGCGAGCCGGTGCTCGCGCAGGACGCCGATCGCGCGGAGGACGGCGGTTTCGTCGAGGTCCATGACCGGCTCGCGGTTGGAGAGCTGGTTGCAGGCGTTGACGAGGGCGTTGAGCGTGAGCGGATAGTAGTCCGGCGTCGTGAGCTGTTTCTCGACGAGGGCGCCGAGCACGCGAACGGCGACGGGATCGAGCGGCGGGATCGGGTCGTCCATGGGCCGGGCGGAAGCAACGGGGCGGAAGGCAACGCGGCGGGCCGCGTTTACGCCTTCGCCCAGGTATCCTTCAGCGTGATCGTGCGGTTGAAGACGGGCCGGCCGGAGGCGTGGTCCTTGGCGTCGGGCGTGAAGTAGCCGAGACGTTCGAACTGAAAGCTCTCGCCGATCTGCGCGGAGGCGAGGGAGGCTTCGAGTTTGGCAGTGACGGTCTCGAGCGACTTCGGGTTCACGACCTTGAGGAAATCTTCCTCGGCGGCCGGTTCCGGCACGGTGAAGAGGCGGTCGTAGAGGCGGACCACGGCGTCGACGCACTGCGTGGCGCTGACCCAGTGGACGGTGCCCTTGACCTTGCGGTCGGCGTTGGGCTGCCCGTTGCGGGTCGTGAGATCGGCGGTGCAGCGGATCTCGACGAGGGCGCCGGCGGCGTCCTTCACGAGTTCCTCGCACTTGATGATGCAGGCGTACTTGAGACGGACCTCGCCGCCGGGCTTGAGGCGGAAATATTTCGGCGGCGGGACCTCGGCGAAATCGTCGGCCTCGATGTAGACCTCGCGGGTGAGGGCGAGTGGGCGCGTCGTCGGGTTTTCGTCCTGCGGATTGTTGGTGGCCGTGCAGGCGACGGTCTCGCCGGGGGCGAGGTTGGTCAGCACGAGCTTGATCGGCTTGAGGACGGCGAGGCGGCGCTGGGCGGCACCGTTGAGGTGGGTGCGGACGCAGTTTTCGAAAACGGCGGCCTCGGTGAGGGAGTCGAATTTCGTGACGCCGACACCGGTGACGAAATCGCGGAGGGCGGCGGCGGGAATGCCGCGGCGGCGGAGCCCGGAGAGCGTGGGCATGCGCGGGTCGTCCCACGCGGAGACGACGTTGCCCGCGACGAGGGCGAGGAGTTTGCGCTTTGAAACGAGGGTGTAGGCGAGCTGGAGTTTCGCGAATTCGTACTGGTGCGGGAGCGGGCGCGGGAGATCGAGGCTGCCGAGGATCCAATCGTAGAGCGGGCGGTGGACTTCGAACTCGAGGGTGCAGACGCTGTGGGTGATGCCTTCGAGGTAATCGCTCAGGCAGTGGGCGAAATCGTACAGCGGGTAGAGGCACCATTGGTCGCCGGCGTGGTGGTGCGGGACGTGGCGGATGCGGTAAAGGAGAGGGTCGCGCAGCCAGATGTTGGGCGAGGCCATGTCGATCTTGGCGCGGAGGCTGCGGGCGCCGTTGGGAAACTCGCCCGCGCGCATGCGGGTGAAGAGGTCGAGATTTTCGGCGACGGAACGGTCGCGGAAAGGGGAATTGCGGCCGGGCTTGTCGGGCGAACCGCGGTAGGCGTCGGTGTCTTCCGCGCTCAGGTCGCAGACATAGGCGCGGCCCTTTTTGATCAGCTCGACGGCGTAGCCGTAGAGGGCCTCGAAGTAGTCGCTGGCGAAGAAAGGTTCGGCGGCCTCGGAGGGCGCGACGGCGGCGAGATGGAAGTCGGGTTTGCCGGCGACGGATTGGGCGGCGGGGTGGGCGCCCTTGGGTTTGTAGCCGAGGCAGTGGTCGGCCCAGCCGGCGATCAGCCAGCGGACATCGGCGGCAATGGCCTCGACGTACTCGACGTCTTCTTTGACCGGATTGGTGTCGTCGAAACGCAGGTGGCAGCGGCCGGCGTTCTCGCGGGCGAGGCCGAAGTTGAGGCAGATCGATTTCGCGTGGCCGATGTGCAGGTAGCCGTTGGGCTCGGGCGGAAAGCGCGTGACGATCTGCGGGTAACGCTGCGCGGCGACATCCTGCGCGACGAGGTCGCGGATGAAGTCGGTGGGCGCGGGCGTGGGCGCGTTGGCGTCGGAGCTCTCGGGTTTCGCTGCGGACATAGGGAGGGGACGTTGGAAAACGGCGCGACGCGACGCAACGATTCACTTCGCCGGTGCGCGGGCTTGACGACCCGGGCCGGGCCACCCTTCATGCCCGTTCAGCTGGATCACGCGGGCGTAGCACAATGGATAGTGTAGCGGTCTCCGAAGCCGTCGATCCGGGTTCGACTCCCGGCGCTCGCACCAGCCTTCGCCCCGCTTGGCGGGGCTTCGGCTCGGTGAACCGGCGGAAGGTGATTTCGGCCGGCGGATTTGCGGCCGGCGCGGCGTTTCGATGGCGGTCCGACCGCGGCGGGTGGCTCAGGCGGACTTTTTCTCGGCCTTGTTTTCGCGCCAGGCGCGCCACATTTCCCAGACGATCGGGACGACGGAGAGGATGATGATCGCGAGGATCACGAGCTTGAAGTTCTTCTGCACGAACGGCTGGTTGCCGAACCAGAAGCCGGCGTAGATGAAGAAATAGATCCAGATGAAGCCGCCGATGATATTGTAGGCGAGGAAACGCGAGTAGGTCATCGAGCCGACGCCGGCGACAAAGGGCACGAAGGTGCGCACGATGGGCACGAAGCGGGCGAGGATGATGGCGCGGCCGCCGTATTTTTCGAAGAAGGCGTGGGCGCGCTCGAGGTGCTTTTTGCGCAGGAAAATCGAATCGTCGCGCTTGAAGACGGCGGGTCCGAGTTTGGCGCCGATCCAATAATTCAAGGTGTCGCCGATGACCGCGGCGACGAAGAGCAGGCCGGCCATGAGGTGGACGTTGAGGCCGGTCTCGGGCTTGGCGCAGAAGGCGCCGGCGGCGAAGAGCAGCGAGTCACCGGGCAAAAACGGCGTCACGACGAGACCGGTTTCCGCGAAGATGATCAGAAAGAGCACCGCATAGGTCCACAGGCCGTAGTCGGCGATGATCTCCGCCAGGTGGCGGTCGATGTGGATGATGAAGTCGATGAGCTTTTTGATCAGATCGATCATGGGCGGGGAAAGCGGAGACGAAGGTTGGGAAGCGGGCAAAAAAAAGGCAGGCAGCGGAGACTGCCTGCCGGGAAGGGCGAAAAAACTCAGACGTCGGGCTTGGTCTTGCGCAGACCTTGGATGCGGTCGCCGACCTTCCACTGGCCGCGCTTCTTGAGCAGGTCGACGCGCTCGAAGCGCTTCAGGACGTTGCGTTTGACGACGAGACCGTTGGCACCTTGGAGGCTTTTGTGCTGTGACATGGTTTTATAAAGAGAGGGCTGCGACTTGCTAAAGGGGCAGAGGGCTAGAGTTCGCCTGTGCCCATGACAAGTATTTTTCCGCAACGAGTTCGGCGCGGGCGACGATCCATTCCGGAGTTGTGTAGGGATGGGCCGCGAGGACCTGGGCTTCGAGGGCGGCGAGGCGCGCGGGAATCACCTTGAAGGTGAGGCGGTACTCCGCCGCCGTTTCAATCCGGCCGGCCCAGCGATACACCGAGGTGACCGGACCCTCGATCTGCACGCAGGCGGCAAGACCGGCGGCGACGGCGGCACCGGCGAGGCGGTCGGCATCGGCGCGGTCGCCGACAGTGGTCCAGGCAAGGTACATGGCGAGATGGGAAGGGGAAGGGGGAGAAGCAGGCGGGAGCGGCGCCGGGAATTCGCCCTTGACGTTCAGGAACGCCGTCGTTGCTTTCAACGGTTTTCACCCAGCTGTTTGCCCGCCATGAGAGACGACTACATCAAAGAAGCGCTCAAATCGATCAGCGATCCGAACATCCTGATCAACGTGGTTTCACGCCGCGTGAAACAGCTCAAGCGGGGCAATCGCCCGCTCGTCGAGTCGCTGGAGAAGCTTTCGCCCGAGGATACCGCGCTCCGCGAGGTCATCGAAGGCAAGATCAGCCACGAGCTGGCCTGATTCGCGCGCGCACCGACGTTTGCCAATTCCGGCGGCCCCGTTCTGCTTGAGGCAGTTTCGGAGCCGCTTTTTTTTGCCTCCGGTTTCCGCCCTTCCCGTCCATGGCCGCCGCCAAAGATTCCAAACGCTTCACCGAGATCCGCAACGCGAAGGCGGGGCGCGATTACTTCGTGGACGAGCGGTTCGAGGCCGGGATCCAGCTCCGCGGCACCGAGGTGAAGTCGATCCGCGCCGGCAAGGCGCAGATCACGGATGCGTTCGGCCGGATCGAGAAAGGCGAGGTCTGGCTCTACAACGCCCACATCGAGCAGTACGCGTTCGGCAACATCCACAACCACGACGCGAAGCGCATCCGCAAACTGCTCCTGCACCGCCGCCACATCGACAAGATCAAGGCGGCGCTCGACGCGGGCGGCAGCCGGGCGCTGGTGCCGCTGCGCATGTATTTCAAGGAAGCCCTCGTGAAGGTGGAAGTTGCCCTCTGCACGGGCAAGAAACTGCACGACCGCCGCGAGGACCTGAAAACGAAGGTCGTCGAGCGCGAGGTCGACCAGGCGATGAAGTTGCGGCGGCGTTGAGCGGCGCCGATCTGCCTTAACTAGGTCAGCCCGCCGGCAGGGAAGCCGAACTGAGGCTGGGCCGAGTCGCGGGATCGGGCCAGACCCGGACGATTTCCTCGGCGAGAATCCGCCAACCGAACGGTTTCGAGAGAAAGCCCTTCAGCCGCCCGAGCCGGCAAAGGTTGTCCTCTTCGGCGGCGAGGTTGTGGCCGGTGATCATCACGAACACCGCCGCCGGCGCGAGCTTCGCGGCTTCCCGGATGAAGGCGATGCCGTCGAGTTGCGGCATATGGTAGTCGGTGACGATCACGGCAGCGTCGAGGCCGGCGAGGTGGGCGAGGGCTTGGGTGGGGTGGGTGAAACTGTGGACGGGGCACCCGAGGTGGTGGGCGAGCATCATGGACATGAGCTCGGTGTAGGGCGCTTCGTCGTCGACAAAGACGATCGATTTCACGGCGGCGGGCACGGTGGGGAAGGGATGGCGGACGCTGGCCAACGATTTGCGAATATGCAACGCGCGAGGCCCGCCTTGCTTCACGGACGGGACGCGAAAAGGTTGCGGCGATGGTCCACGTTGTCCTTTTCCAGCCGGAAATCGCGCCCAACACCGGGAATGTCGGCCGCATGTGCGCGCTCACCCGGTCGCGGCTGCACCTGATTCATCCGCTGGGCTTCGTGATCAACGACCGGAACCTGCGGCGCGCGGGCATGGATTACTGGAAGTCGCTGGACGTTCACGAGCATGCGGATTGGACCGCCTTCCGGCAAAGTCCGGCGGCGCCGCCGGGCCGGCTCTGGCTCTTCACGACGAAGACGGAACGCAGTTTTTGGGACGTGCGCTATGCGGATGGCGACGGATTGGTCTTTGGCAACGAAGGCTCCGGTGCGCCCGAGTGGCTGCACGACGAATTGGCGGAGGGCCGCGTGATGATCCCGCATGCGAATCCCGGATTGCGTTCCCTCAATCTCAGCACGGCGGCCGGGATCGCATGCTATGAAGCGGTGCGACAGTTGACGCACGGAAGAAATCAGGGGCTGTAAGCGGTAAGCTGAAAGCGGAAAGCTTTAAGCTGAAGGCTTCAGCTGCTGGGCTGAATGCTGACCGCTTAAAGCTTACAGCTTATCGCTTCCGGCTTATCGCCGGGAATTCAGATCTCGCCGAGGCGAACGCAGGCCACGGAACGGCCGGCTACTTCGGCGGACAACGGCGGAACCGCCGTTTTGCATTTCTCCAGCGCATGCGGGCAGCGCGGGTGAAACGCACAGCCGGAGGGCGGGTTGATCGGCGAAGGCGGATCCCCCGGAAGCACGATGCGCTGGCGCGTGCGCTCGGTGTCGGGATTGGGGGTCGGGATCGCGCTGACGAGGGCGCGCGTGTAGGGATGCTGGGGGCGTTCGATGACTTCGGCGGCGGGCCCGAGTTCGACGATTTTCCCGAGGTACATCACGGCGACGCGGTCGGAGATGTGTTTCACGACGGAGAGGTCGTGGGCGATGAAGATCAGCGCGAGGTTCATCTCGCGGCAGAGCTTCGAGAGCAGATTCAGGATCTGCGCCTGGATCGAGACATCGAGGGCGGAGACGGGTTCGTCGGCGACGATGATCTTGGGTTCGAGGGCGAGGGCGCGGGCGATGGCGATGCGCTGGCGCTGGCCGCCGGAAAACTCATGCGGGTACTTCTGCATGAAACGCGAAGCCAGGCCGACGCGTTCCATGAGTTTGCCGACGCGGGCGGGAATCTCGGCCGCGGGGCAGACCCCGTGCACGCGCAATGGCTCGGCCAACGTATCGAAAACCGTGAGACGCGGGTTGAGCGACGCGTACGGATCCTGGAACACCATCTGCAGGTCGCGGCGCACGTCGCGGACTTCCTGCAGGGAGCCGGTCGTGAGGTTGCGTCCCTCCAGGACCACGGTGCCGGCCGTGGTCGGCACGAGCTGCATGATGGTGCGGGCAAGGGTGGATTTGCCGCAGCCGGATTCGCCGACGAGGCCGAGGACTTCGCCGCGGGCCACGGAGAGCGTGACGCCATCTACGGCCTTCACGGTGCCGACGTGTTGCCGGAAAATCAGGCCTTGGTTGATCGGGAAGTGCGTCTTGACGTCGGTGAGCTGGAGGAGCGGGGAAGACATGGACGGGACGCGGTTCAGATTTCGCCCGCTTGGACGCGGAGACAGGCATGGGCATGGCCGGGGCCGGCCGGGGCGAGGGCGACTTCCGAGGTCCGGCAACGGTCGACGGCGAATTCGCAACGGGCGGCGAAGGCGCAGCCGGGTAGCGGTTTCGAGAGATCGGGCGGCAGGCCGCGGATGGTGTAGAGCTCGGCGCCCTTGGCCTGGAGCGCCGGGATCGAACGCTGGAGGGCGCGCGTGTAAGGGTGTTTCGGCCCGTGGAAGAGCGTGCGGGTATCCGCCGACTCGACGATCCGGCCGGCGTACATCACTTGCACGCGATCGCAGAGGCCGGAGACGACGCCCAGGTCGTGGGTGATGAAGACCACGGCCATGCCGATCTCCTGCTGCATCTTTTTGATCAGCTCGAGAATCTGGGCCTGGACGGTGACATCGAGGGCCGTGGTCGGTTCGTCGGCGATGAGCAGTTCGGGTTTCGTGATCAGCGCCATGGCGATCATGACGCGCTGGCGCATGCCGCCGGAGAATTCGTGGGGGTAAAGGTTGATGCGGCGGGCGGCGTCGTTGATGCCGACGGCCTCGAGCATCGCGAGGCCGCGGCGGAGGGCGTCGGCCTTCGAGATGTTTTCGTGGATCAGCAGCGGCTCGATGAGCTGGTCGGAAATCCGCAGGTACGGATTCAACGACGTCATTGGATCCTGGAAAATCATCGCCACGCGTTTGCCGCGGATCGAACGCGCCTGGGCGGGCGTGCAATGAAGGAGGTCGACGCCGTCGAACACCGCCGTGCCGCTCTCGATCCGGCCCGGGGGCTGGGGGATCAGGCCCATGATCGAGTAGCAGGTGACCGACTTGCCGGAGCCGGATTCGCCGACGATGCCGAGCGTCTCGCCGCGCTCGAGATCGAAGCTGACTCCGTCGACCGCGCGGTAGACGCCGTTGCGCGTGTAGAAATAAGTGCGGAGGTCGGAAACGGAAAGAAGGGGCACGTGGAGGTGGCGGGTGGCGGACGCGACGGCGACTAGGAAGTGGCGGACGTACCGGCGCTTGGCAAGTACGGCAGCAATTTCGCTGCCACTGCGGCGGGGGCGAGGTCGGCGAGGCGGCCGCCGCCGGTCGGCGCGGAACCGGGGGCCTGGAGGATGGCGCAGGGGGCGGCGAAGACCGGCCCGGTGCGCAGCGGATTCGTCGGGCCGAAGAGTGCGAGGAGCGGCACGCCGAGGGCGTTGGCCAGGTGCATGCCGCCGGTGTCGTTGGTCACGAGCACGCGGCAGGCGCGGAGGCGGGCGCAATAGGTCGGCAGGTCGGTTTTGCCGGCGAGATTTTCGACGCGGTCGGCGGCAAAACCGGCGGCGACGGCGGCGGCGATGGGCGCATCGTTGGCGGTGCCGAAGATTTGGAAACGGGTGCCGGGATGCGACTCGATCAAGGTGCGCCAATGGGCGACGGGCCAACGTTTCTCGGGCGTGTTTTCCGAGCCGGGAATCAGGCCGACAGGGGCGTCGGGTGCGGCGGCGGCCGGCGCGGGGGAGGCGAGCGGCGTGCGGTCGAGCGGTGCGGCGAGGCCGAAGTGGCGCAGGAAGTTTTCCCACAGTTCCAATTGGTGGCGGGTGCGCTCGTCGAAGTCGGCGGGGACCTGGAAACGATGGGAAAGCAGGGGGCGCGATTTGCCCGGGCGCACGAGGCCGAAGCGTTGGCGGCAGCCGGTCAGCCGCGCCTCGAGGTCGCCGCGGAACGAATTCGTGAAGAGCAGCCAGACATCGGGAAACTCGAACCGCAGCTGCCGGAAAAACGCGAAGTAGCCGGCGCTTGGCCGCGGCAGCGCGACGAAGCGGTCGGCGATTTGCCAAGATTCAAGGAGCGGCAAAAAGGCGGCTTTGCCGACGAGGATGATTTCGGCGTCGGGCCGGCCGGCGCGCAGCGCGCGCAGCAGCGGGAGGGCGATGACGACATCGCCGAGCCAATTCGGCAGGCGGACCCAGATCCGCGTGCGGCGGGGCAGGGCGGCGAGGCCGCGCGCGGCGAGTTCGGCCGCGAGCAAATCGCGTTTCGCCTCGAGGCGGAAGCGCTTGGCCGGCATGTCCTGGTTGCGCCAGCGGTCGTGGGCCCAAAGCCAGGAGGCGCAGAGATTGTCGTCGCCGGCGAGCAGGGCTTCGAGCCAGCGGTTGAGCCCGAGGGTGACGGCGACGCTGGTGTTGTCGTGCGCGATTTCCGCGACATCGACCTCGACCCGCCAGAACGCGCGGCGGCGCGGGAAAATGCCGTACACGCGGGCCGAGAATTTTTCCGCCATGAGGCCGGGCAATTCCGTGGTGGCGCAGACCCGGCCGAAGAGCGTGGTGAGCGCGCCCTGCAGGCCGGCGTTCTGGTCGAAGAGCACGCCGACGAAGCCGCGGCGGCGGAGGATTTTCAGGGCCTCGGCGAAACCTTCTTTGCGCGAAAGCAACTTCATGCCGAAGCGCTCGCGCGAGCGGGTGACGAAGGCGTTGGCGGCGGGATTGTCGAGTGGCCGGAAGATGATGCCGAATTCGGGAAACGGTCCCGGCACGACGAGCGGTTGGGCCGTCTGCGCTTCCCAATACGCGAGGTGCGGCGAGCAGATCAGCGTCGGGGCCGGGTCGCGGTGGTGGCGCGTGTGCGCGGCGACAAGGGCGGGCGAAGCCGCGATGATCGTGCGCCAACGGGCGGCGTCGAGGTAGGGCGTCGCGAGCGAGAGCAGACCGGTTTCGATCAGGCGGCGGCAACTCTCGCGGCCGGTCGCGCGATGCCAGGCGGCCGGGCGATCGGGAAACGCGTGGTGCAGGTTCGAAAGCACCAGCCGGCGGCGGCGGGGCAGGGCATAGAAGATGAAATCGCCGAGCCCGGCGGCGAGGGCGCGCAGGAAAATCTCCGGGGTGTGCGCGGCGATCCAGCCGATGGTTCTGAGGACGAAAGTGAGCACGCGGACGGGATTTGGCTTTGATTTCCGGAGGGAAAGACCTTGGAACGTAACGGACCGCGGGGGAAAGCAGATTCTCGGGAGCGCTTGGCCCCGCCGTTGCCATGACCGAACTGCTCATCATCAAACCCTCGTCGCTCGGCGACATCGTGCACGCGCTGCAGGTCGCGACCTCGCTCAAGGCGCAGGTCCGGCACCTGCGCATCTCGTGGGTCGTGCGGGAGATTTTCGCGCCCATCGTGCGGGCCTGCGAGGCGGTCGACCAGGTGTACGTGTTCGAGCGCAACGCCGGGGCGAAGGGTTTTCTGAAGCTCACGAAGGAACTCCGCAAAAAGACCTTCGACTGCGTCTTCGATCTGCAGGGTCTGTTGCGCACGGGCCTGATGACCTCGCGCGTGATCGCGGCGAAAAAGGTCGGCCGCGCCGACGCGCGCGAGTTCTCCGGCATGTTCTACCACGAGCGCGTCGAGTTGCCGGCCAACGGCAAAAACAGCCACGCGCTCGAGATTTTGCTCCAGTTCTGCCGCGTCCTCGGCGCGAAGCCGGAACTGCAGGGGACCTTGCGCTTCCGCGAAGCCGACAGCCTCAACCTGCGCTTCGCCGACGCCCGCGGCGGCGGCAAGCCGATCGTGATGTTCGTCGACAGCCGCCGCGCCGAGAAGACCTGGGGCGGTTTCAAGCAGCTCACCGAGCTCATTCTCCGCGAAGGCAAACAGCGCAAGGTCGTGTGGGCCGGCAGCAACTACGTCCACGACCGCGGCATGTATCCGCCGGAGCAATTCTTCAACGTGACGGGCAACACGAGCCTCGTCTCGCTGCCCGCGCTCGTGAAACGCGCCGATTGGGTCATCGCCAACGATAGCGGTCCCATGCATCTCGCCGCCGCCCTCGGCGTGCGCGTGGTCGGCATCTTCGGTCCCACGGACCCGCAGCTCTTCGGCCCGTACCCGCTGAACGCCCCCGAGCACTGCGTGATCCAGGCGCCGGTCGGCGACCTGAAACTGCTCTCGGCGAAGGACGTGTATTCGAAGTTCCAGCGCGCCCGCGCGCGCTTCGAAAAAGCCCGCTGAGCGCGGGCGCCGCGGCCGTTTCCGGCCGGCGAATTTTGCTGTTTATTCCCCCGGGCCGGACCGCCATGGTCGCGGTTTATGCTCGATCCGAAACTCATCCGCGAGAACCCCGACGCTGTCCGCGCCGCCATCGCCAAGAAGCACCTCGACGTCGATCTCGACGCCGTGCTGGCGATCGACACCGCGTGGCGGGCGCAGTTGCAGGAAGCCGAAGGGCTCCGCGCGACCCAGAAGGCCGCCAACGCCGCGATGGCCGCGCTGCCGAAAGGCTCGCCCGAGTTCATCGCCAAGGTCGCCGAGATGAAGGCCGTGTCCGCGCAGGTCAAAGAGCGCGAAGCGCAGCTCAAGGAGACCGAGGACAAGTTCCGGCAGGCGATGCTTTCGATCCCGAATCTGCCGCACGCCAGCGTGCCCGAGGGCCGCACGCCCGAGCAGAACGTGGTGTATTCGGTCAACGGCGAGGTCGACGCGCCGCGGCCCGACGCCAAGCCGCATTGGGAAATCCCGGGCTTCGAGAAACTCTTCGACTTCGCCCGCGGTTCCAAGGTGACCGGCGCGGGGTTCCCGTTCTATGTCGGCGACGGCGCCCGCATCGTGCGCGCGCTGCTGCAGTTCTTTTTGGACGAGGACGTAAAGGCCGGCTACACCGAGGTGAACCCGCCGATCTTCGTCAACGCCGCCAGCGCCACCGCGACGGGCCAGTTGCCCGACAAGGAAGGCCAGATGTACGAGACGACGCCGGATCACCTCTACGCGGTGCCGACCGCGGAGGTGCCGCTGACCAATTTCTTCCGCGACGAGATTGTGGACGAAGCCGCGCTGCCGATTTTCCGCTGCGCCTACACCCCGTGTTTCCGCCGCGAGGCGGGCAGCTACGGCAAAGATGTCCGCGGCCTGAATCGCCTGCATCAATTCGACAAGGTCGAGTTGCTGAAATGGGTGCACCCGTCCGCGAGCTACGACGAACTCGACAAGCTCCGCCTCGATGCCGAGCGGCTGCTGCAGAAACTCGGTTTGCCGTACCGCGTGCTGCTGATGTGCGGCGGCGACCTGGGTTTCTCGCAATCGAAGAAGTACGATCTCGAAGTGTGGTCGGCCGGCCAAGAGCGCTGGCTCGAAGTTTCGAGCTGCTCGAATTTCGAAGCCTTCCAGGCGCGGCGCGCGCAGATCCGTTTCCGCGCCAAGGAAACCGGCAAACCCGAACTCGTGCACACGCTCAACGGCTCCGGTCTCGCGGTGCCACGCGTGCTCGCCGCGTTGCTCGAAAACAATTTGCAGGCCGACGGCCGCGTGAAGATTCCCGCGCCGCTCGTGCCGTACTTCGGCAAGGAATACCTCACGTTCGCCTGAACGTGAAGGGATCCGCGCCCCGCGGTCGGACGCCGCTCCGCTGACCATGCCGTCGCGCCGTCCGCCGTCGTGGTCCGCGGTTGCCGCGGAGCTCGCGGCTCATTTTCCGCGGACGCGGCTCGAACCGGCCGTCGTTGCCTGGGCGGACCGGGCGGCGGGGCACCGGCCCTGGACCGTCGGGTTTTCCGGCGGCGCCGATTCGCTCGCGCTGCTGCTGTTGCTCTGGGCGCATTGGCCGGAGCGGCGGGCGGGGCTGCGCGTGTTGCACTTCGACCATCGTTTGCGCGGGCGCGAGGCGCGGGCCGATGCCGTTTTTGCCCGCCGGGTGGGGGCGGCGCTCGGTTTGGATACGGTGGTCGGCCGCTGGAGCGCGGCGCATCCGGCCGCCAGCGAAGCCGAGGCGCGCGCGGCGCGGCTCGCTTTTTTTGCGGCCCACGGCCGCGTGCTGTGGCTCGGGCACCAGCAGGACGACGTCGCGGAATCGCTGCTCATGCGGCTGGCCCGCGGCAGCGGCACGGCGGGTTTGGCGGCGCCGCGTCCGGTGCAGCAATGGACCGACGGGAAGGTGACGCTGCGGCCCTTGCTCGGTTTGGGGAAAAACGAAATCGTCGCCGCGCTGCAGGCCGTCGGGGCGGTCTGGCGCGAGGATGCCACGAATGCCGGCGACCGGTTTTTCCGGAACCGCATCCGCCGCGACGTCGTGCCGGTTTGGCAGCGGGCCGCGGGGCGCGACGCCGTCGCCGGCGCCGCAAGAAGCCGGCGCCTGTTGGAGGAAGACGATGCCGCCCTGGAGGCATGGCTCGATTTGTTGGATACGCGGCGCGGAACGTCGCTGTCGGTCGCGGCTTTGGCCGGCTTGCCGCGGGCGCTCGCGCGGCGCGCCCTGCACCGCTGGCTGGCGGGGCTGCGGCCGGCGACCGCGTTGTCCAGCCAGGCTTTCGAGGATCTGCTCGACTGCGTGGTCGCGGGCAAACCGACGCGCCGCAGTCTCGATGCGACGCGGCTGGCGGAGTTGCGCGGCGGGATTTTGCGGGCGGTGAAAAATGCCGATTCCCGCGGCGCTTTCCCTCGGCGCGCCAATTGACTTATCGCCGGGGAACATCCACGTTCGGCCCTCAGTCCCAAACGTAAATGTCCGAACCCGAAAACAAAAAATCCCGTCGGCCCCTCAAGTCTCTCCCGCCGGATCGCTCTCAGGCAAAGATGCTGATCTTCTGGCTGGCGCTGGTGGCCGCGGTGCTCGCGCTGCTGTATTACACGCCGAGCATGAGCAGCCAACCCGAGGTGCTCCAGATCCAGGAAGTCGTCGAGCGTTCGGAAAACGGCAACATCAAGCCCAAGACCGGAATCATCCGGCCGGACGTCGGCGTCGGCCGCGATTGGCACACGATCACCGGCGAAAGCCGCAAGGACGCCACGACGCCGTTCACCCCGTTCCGCGCCGCGGGCCGGGTGACCGACGCGAACATGATGCGCCTGCAGCAGTCGAAGCTGTTCTCCGAGCAGCCGTCCCAGACGCTGCTCACGACGATCGCCGCGCAAGTCATTCCCTTCGTCCTGATCATCGGTCTGCTCTATTTCCTCTTCGTCCGCCAACTGCGCCAAGCCGGCCGCGGGGCGCTGAGTTTCGGCAAGAGCCGCGCCAAGCTGCTGACCCGCGACCGCGACAAGCTCACCTTCGGCGATGTCGCGGGTTGCGACGAAGCCAAGGAAGAGGTTTCCGAGGTCGTCGAGTTCCTCAAGGATCCGAAGAAGTTCACCAAGATGGGCGGCCGCATCCCGAAGGGCATTCTGATGGTCGGTCCTCCGGGTACGGGCAAAACCCTGCTCGCCAAGGCCGTCGCCGGCGAAGCCGACGTGCCGTTCTTCAGCATCTCGGGTTCCGACTTTGTGGAAATGTTCGTCGGCGTCGGCGCCAGCCGCGTCCGCGACATGTTCGAGCAGGGCCGCAAGAGCGCGCCTTGCCTGATCTTCATCGATGAAATCGACGCCGTGGGCCGCCAGCGCGGCGCCGGTCTCGGCGGCGGCAACGACGAGCGCGAACAGACGCTCAACTCGCTGCTCGTCGAGATGGACGGCTTCGACACCACGGAAGGCGTCATCATCATCGCCGCGACGAACCGGCCCGACGTGCTCGACAGCGCGCTGCTGCGCCCCGGCCGTTTCGACCGCCAGATCTACGTCGACCTGCCCGATCTCGTCGGCCGCGAACAGATCCTGCGCGTGCACGCGAAGAAGGTCAGCCTCGCGGAGAACGTCGACCTTTCCGTCATCGCCCGCGGCACGCCCGGATTGTCCGGCGCCGAACTCGCCAATTTGCTCAACGAGGCCGCGCTGCTCGCCGCCCGCCGCAGCAAGAAGAAGGTCGAGATGATCGACGTCGACGACGCGCGCGAGAAGGTGCAGTTCGGCCGCGAGCGCCGGCGCCTGATGGACGACGAGGAGAAGAAGCTTACGGCGTATCATGAAGCCGGACACGCCCTGATCCAGGCCGTGCTAGACGACGGCCATATGCCCGTCCACAAGGTGACGATCATCCCGCGCGGCCGCAGCCTCGGCAGCACGATGTTCATCCCGAAGAAGGACATTCTTACGCACGCGAAGAAGCGCATGCTCAGCCAGATCGCGATGGGCCTCGGCGGCCGGATCGCGGAAGAACTGGTGCTGGGGGATGTTTCCAGCGGCGCCGCCGGCGACATCAAGCAGATCACCAAAATCGCGCGCCACATGGTGTGCGACTGGGGCATGAGCCCGCTCGGCCCGGTGGCGTACGGCGACAACCACGACACGGTGTTTCTCGGCCGCGACATCACGCGCAACGAGAACCTCTCCGAGGAAACCGCGCGCAAGATCGACGAGGAGATCCACCGGATCATCGACACCGAGTACCAGCGCGCCACGAAGATCGTGACCGACCATCGCGCCGCCCTCGACAAGATCGCGGAAGCGTTGCTCGAACACGAGACGATCGACGGCAAGCACGTGCTCGAGATCCTGGAGTTCGGCGAGATCCGTTCCCCGATCGTGGTGACGCCGCCGAAGCCCGACAACAAGCCCTCCGGCGGCACCAAGGCGACCGACAAAGTCGTCGCGCCCGAGCCTCCGCCGCTCGGCCAATCCGCGCCGACGCCGGCCTGAGTCCGGCAGTCCCGTTTTTCCAAGGCGGCCCTTTGCGGGCCGCCTTTTTTGCGCTCACGGAAATCAGGGTGGTTGGGGCCAGGAAACTCCGTTGGGCCGAGCCGAGCTGATTCCGTTGAACAGGCTTGGCTGCCAGTTGAGAGCAGCACCGATCGGTTCCCCTGGCTGAGGTCTGCGGCTGCGTTTCCGCGCCTCAGATTGATCTTCGACCCAGCTTTCAGCTCTTCACCGCATGACCTCGGATTCGGAGGGGCCGTCCACCCGTGGTCGACCGGCCCTCTGAGCCATCGGAGTAAACGTCAGGCAGGCTTGGTCATGAGCCAACCACCAGCGGTCTGCCGCCGTCGAAAAGTACGCGGCATGGTTTGGACTCAGGCGTGGGCCCGGCGGCGTCGGCCGCAGATCGCCAGTCCCGCCATCATGAGACCGGCCGGGGCCGCAGTACTCGCCGAGTCAGGCACGGACGTCGCGCCTGCGCCGGTCAAAATGCTCGCGCCGGCGGTCGACTCAAAAGCCCAACCGTAAAGTTTCAGCGTTTCGGTTGTGGACGACGTATCCACTTCAAGATCGAGCCACCCGTAGTAGGTGTTCTGGAGCGAGAATCCGCTCCCGAGGCTGAACGTTCCGGTTTGGATCACGGCGGCGGCGTAACCGCGCCGGTCGGCAAACTTGCCGTACTCCGTACCGCCGAGAAAGGCCCGGAAAAACCCCGTGGATGCACTCGGCAGAGCGCCGCCGATGGAGACGCCGGCCCCTTAGTTCACGGGCGGATTGTAGATCCCCGAATGCACAAACTGGACCGCTTACGCATAGTTCGTCGGGCCCGGTTCGCCCCGCGCGTTGAAGGAAACATTGCCGCCCCCGTCCACGTCGAGCAACAGGTCCGCGATTCCATTTTGATCGAAATCGATCATGGCTGATTGGCCTATGCGCGGCGTGAAATTCGAAGTGGTGCGGATGATGGCGGCGCGGGCGGGGCAGGTGAACGCCGTCGAAACCAGGAGCAAAGAAAGGCAGCGTGAAAGGGTCTTTTTCGGTGGAGGTTGGAGCGTTTGGGGGCGGGAGTTCGCCAAGGCAGCTTTTGCAGTTGAAGCGAAAAAATCACCGCCTTGCATTTCTTTGGGCATGGCGGACCGAGGCGCCCTGATCGGGAGGCAATCGGAGCGACGGGGCGCAGGCCGGTCTTTTGACTTCCTCCACGGTCGGGTACCTCTCCCGCACTGAACTGCCGGTGAAGCTTCTTCGGTTTCCAGCCTCACCGCTCCGTGTCGGGTGCCGCCCCTCCCGAGCTGCCGCCGCGCCCGCTGCAGTCCGGCCGCAATTCCGTCACCGCCGGCTTGCCTGCGCGTCGGGCGTGGCGCAGCTTCCGAATCCCCCTATGCGTTACCTGTCGTTTCTTCGCGCCGCTGCGGCGGCTTTTGTCATTTCGCTGGCGGCTTCCGGTGTTCACGCCGCGCCGGCCGCGGGCCCCTCGCTCGGGCTCCAGACCTGGACCTGCCGCAACATGGACTTCGACCAAGTCGTCGCCTTCGCGCGCAAGCACGAGATCAAGTACCTCCAGTTTATCGCGAAACACTTCGACCCGAACGCGCCGAAGGAAGAAACGCTGCGCAAGAAGGCCATTCTCGATCAGCACGGGCTCGTCGCCTATACCTTCGGCGTCGCCGGCACGAGCACCGACAAGGAGAAGAACCGGAAGCTCTTCGAGTTCGCGAAACTCATCGGCGCCAAGGTCATCGTCGTCGAGCCGAAGAACATGGCCGAGTGGGACAACCTCGAGGCCCTGGTGAAGGAATACGACATCCGCCTCGCGATCCACAACCACGGCAAGGGCACCGTCTACGGCGATCCCGCCACCGTGAAAAAGATCCTCGCCGAACGCGATCCGCGCATCGGCGTGTGCATGGATGTCGGCTGGGTCACCGCCGCCGGCTTCGACGCCGCCGAGACGTTCCGCGCCTACGGCGCGAACCGCATCTTCGACATGCACTTCAAGGACAAGGTCACCGCCGCCGCGGCCGACGGCAAAATCGTCGCGACCGACACCGAGATCGGCAAGGGCAAGGCCAACTACGCCGGCCTCTTCGCCGAGATCAAAAAGTCCGGCTGGTCCGGCGTGCTGGCGATCGAGACCGACAGCAAGGCCTTCGCCGAAGACCCCAACCGGCTCGTCGCCGAAGCCAAGACGTTCTTCGCCGCGCAAACGGCGAAGAAGTAATTTCTCCCCCCGCACCGGCGCCCGCAGCGCCGGTGTTTTCTTGCCTGCCGCCGGCCCTGGCGGCGCCGTTTTTCAACGCCCCTATGAAATCAGTCCTCCTGTCCCTCGGTCTGGCGGTTGTGTCCGCCGCGTCCGCCGCCGCCCCGAAAGGGCCGCCCAACATCGTCTTCATCTTTTCGGACGACCACGCCTACCAGGCGATCAGCGCCTACGGCGACGAACGCCGTTTGCTCGCCACGCCGAACATCGACCGCATCGCCAAGGGCGGCATGCGCTTCGACCGCTGCCTCGTGACCAATTCGATCTGCGGCCCTTCGCGCGCCACGATCCTCACCGGGAAGTACAGCCACCTGAACGGCTTCATGAACAACTCCAATTCGTTGTTCGACGGGTCCCAGGTGACGTTGCCGAAGGTGCTGCGGCAGTCCGGCTACCAGACCGCCCTCGTCGGCAAATGGCACCTCGGTTCCGATCCGACCGGCTTCGATTTCTGGCAGATTCTTCCGGGCCAGGGCGTGTACTACAACCCGCCGATGATCCGGCAGGGCGAACGGATCCAGGTTAAGGGCTATGTCACGGACATCATCACCGACGTCTCGCTCGACTGGCTCAAGAACCGCGACAAATCGAAACCGTTTCTCCTGATGTCCCAGCACAAGGCGCCGCATCGCGAATGGGCGCCGGCCCTGCGGCACCTCGGCAGCGACGGCGACCGCGTCTACGCCGAGCCGCCGACGCTGTTCGACGATTACGCCAACCGCGGCATTGCCGTGCGCGACCAGGACATGTCGATCGAGAAAACCATGACGCCGAAAGACGTGAAGTTCGAAGCGCCGCCGCAGCTCGATCCCGAGCAACGCAAGGTCTGGGACGCCTACTACGAACCGCGCAACGCCAAGTTCCGCGCCGCCAACCCGCAGGGCAAGGACCTCGTCCGGTGGCGCTACCAGCGCTACATGCACGACTACCTGATGACGGTCCGCGCCGTCGACGAGAGCGTCGGCCGCGTGCTCGATTACCTCGAAAAGGAGGGCCTCGCCGACAACACGATCGTGGTCTACTCCAGCGACCAGGGTTTCTTCCTCGGCGAGCACGGCTGGTTCGACAAACGCTGGATCTTCGAGGAATCGCTCCGCATGCCTTTGCTCGTGCGCTGGCCCGGCGTGACGAAGCCCGGCTCGGCGACCGCGGATCTCGTTTCCAACGTCGACTTCGCGCAGACCTTGCTCGACGCAGCCGGGGCCCGGGCGCCCGCCGATATGCAGGGCCGCAGCTTCGTGCCGATCCTGCGCGGGCAACGGCCGGCCGATTGGCGCAGCGCTTTCTATTACCAGTACTTCGAGTACCCGGCGCCGCACCGCGTGCGGCCGCACTACGGGGTCGTCACCGACCGCTACAAACTGGTCCGCTATTACGGCACGGGTGAGGACTATTGGGAATTGTACGATCGCCAGCAGGACACCTTGGAAATGCGCAGCGTCTACGGCCAACCCGCCTATGCCGAGGCCACGCGCCAGCTCGAGGCGGACCTCGCGCGGCTGCGGCGCGAACTGAAGGTGCCGGACGTGATCCCGCCGCACTGGCTCGGCGGCCGCAACCCCAACGCCAAGGGACCGGACAACGCCAAGAATCCCGGCAAGGCGAAAGCCAAAGCCAAGGCGCCGTAACGCGCCGCCCCTCGGTGTCCCACCCGCGGGGCCGGCCCGGCCGCTTGGCCGAATCGGCCGGTCCCCGCTGCTCCGCTCCGTTTCCCGCGTTTTCCGTTTCTCCGTTTTCTTTGCCATGCCTGTCTCCTTCCGTCGCCTCGCGGCCGTTGTCTTCATTTTGGGTTCGGTCGGGCTGCCGGCCCTGGTCGCCGCACCCGCGCCCGCTCCGGCCGCCACCGATCCGATGCTGGCGCGATTGTTTCCCTCCATCGTCCGCATCGAGGTCATCCGGCTCCGCCCCAGCGACGGCCGGCTGACGAAGCAATGGACGGCCGGCAGCGGCGTGATCATTTCGGCCGCCGGCCATGTGCTGACGAACTGCCACGTGACGGAGGACGGCGACTATTTCCGCTGCTACCTGTTCGACGGCTCGCACCTGGACGCGAAGCGCGTCGGCGAGGATGCGTTGACCGACTTGGCCGTGCTGAAACTCGACTTGACGCAACGGCCCAAGGACGCGGCGCCGCTTGTGGTGACGGCGTTTGGCGATTCCGACAAACTGGCGGCCGGCGATGTGGTTTTCGCCCTCGGCAGTCCGGGCTTCGTGGCGCAGTCGGTGACGCGCGGCGTCGTGGCGAATCCGTCGATGGTGCTGCCGGAGCAGAGCGCCGGGCGCTTTTTGCTGCGCGGCGAAAATGTGGGCGCCCTCGTGCGCTGGATTTTGCACGACGCCCAGATCTTCGGCGGCAACAGCGGCGGCCCGCTGGTGAACACGAAGGGCGAGATCATCGGCATCAACGAAATCGGCGTCTTCAATCTCGGCGGGGCCATCCCCGGCAATCTCGCGCGCAGCGTGGCGGAGAGCATCATCCGCGACGGGCGCGTGATCCGCGGTTGGTCCGGGCTCACGGTGCAACCGCGGCTCGAGGCCGACGGCGGTGGCGGCGGCGTGGTGGTCGGCGACGTGGCCAAGGGGGCGCCGGCGGAAGCCGCGGGGCTGCGGCCGGGCGATTTGATTCTCGCGGTGGGCGGCACGGCGATCGAGAGCGCGGAGGAAAAGGCGGTCGCGCATTTCAACCGCCTCGAGGCCGCGCAGGTCCCGGGGGCGGAGGTGGCGCTGGAATTTCTCCGGGCCGGGACGAAGCAGACCGCGAAGGTGAAACTGACGCCGCGCGAGCCGGCCCAGGCCGACGACGTCGAAGTCACGGGTTGGGGCGCGGTGGTGCGCAACCTCACGCCGCGCGTGGCCCGCGACGAGCGTTTGCCCGATCTGCAAGGTGTCTGGATCGAGAATATCCGGCCCTCCGGCCCGAGCGGCCAGGCCGAGCCCGTGCTGCGGCGCGAAGACGTGCTGTTGTCCGTCGACGGCCAGAAGGTGGCGAACGTCGCGGAGTTGCGCGCGCTCACCGAACGCCTGCTGAAGAATGCGCCGAAGGGCGTGCGGCCGGTGCTCGCGAGCGTGCGGCGCGACGGTGCCGTGATCAGTTCCGTGGTGGAGTTGCGCGCCGTAGACAGCCGCAACACGACGCCGCAGGTGCGCAAGGCGTGGCTCGGCGCTGCGTCGCAGCCGTTGACGCCGAAGCTGGCGGCGCGTCTCGGCCTCAAGGCCGAGGGCGGGGCGCGGCTGACGCGCATCTATCCCGGCACGAAGGCGGAGGCGGCCGGCTTGCAGGTGGGCGATGTGATTTTGGCCCTCGACGGCACGGAAGTCGCCGCCCGCCGCGCGGAGGACACCGATGTGCTCGCGCGCCAGATCCGGCAATACAAGAACGGCGCGACAGTGGCGTTTTCGCTGTGGCGCGACGGCAAGAAAGTGGAGCTGCCCGTGATCCTCGAGGAACAGCCGGTGCCGGCGGCCGAATTGCCCTGGCACAACGACTACCAGCTGGAGTTTTCCGTGCGCGAAATCGCCTTCGACGACCGGGTGCGCCTGCAACTGCCGGTCGCCGCGGCGGGCGTGCTCGTCGAGAGTTCCGCGCCGGCCGGCTGGGCCTCCCTCGCGGGGCTGCGGGCCGACGATATCGTCGAACAGGCCGGCGGGTCGCCGGTGCTCGCGTTGGCGGATCTCAAAGGTTCGCGCGATGCGGCCGTCGCCGCCGGCAAGGACTGGTGGGTGCTGCTGGTGCGCCGCCGCGGGCAGACGCTCTTCGTCGAAATCAATCTCAAGCCGACCCGTATCAAATCATGACCTACAAAACTCCGATCGCACTTATTGCCGCCGCGTGCTTTGCCGCCGGGCTTCCGGCCGTCGCCCAGGCGGCGGCGCCGACGGACGCCGCGACGGGCCGGGCGCTGGTCAAACGCTATGCCGACGCCGTCGTCGGCATCGAGCTGGTCGTCACCCTCAAGATCAAGATGGGCGACCGCGAGATGCCGCCGCGCGAGCAGCGGATCGAGGTCAACGGCACGGTGATTTCGGCGAGCGGGCTCACGGTGACGACCTTGGCGGATGTCGATCCGCAGGCGACGCTCGACGCGATGCGGGCGGGAGCGGGCGGCGCCCGCGGCGCGGAGATCGTCGGTTCCGATTTCAAGGAAGTGAAACTGCGGCTGGCCGACGGCAAGGAAGTGCCGGCGCGCTTCGTCCTGAAAGATGCGGATCTCGATCTGGCGTTCATGGCGCCGGCGACCGACGAGCCGGGCAAGACGTACGCGTTCGTCAATTTGGCCGAGGCCGCGGAGGCCGGTGTGCTCGACGAGTTGTTCTACGTGGCCCGGGCGCCGAAGACCTTGCAACGCGTGCCGTTGGTGCGCCGGACCGAGGTGCTCGGCGTCGTCGAGAAGCCGCGGCGATTCTACCTGATGACGGACCAGTCGCCGGGCACGCCGATTTTCAGTCCGGCCGGGAAGGTGCTCGGGATCACGCTGCAGCATTTTGCGGCGGGCCGCCGGACGGGCCTCGTCGTGCTGCCCGCGGCGGACATTGCCGATATGGCAAAGCAGGCGGCGACGGCCCAGGCCGCGGCGCTGGCCGAAGGCGCGGCGAAGCCCTGATCAGCGGGGAGTTGAGAGCAACGAGTTGAGGGTTGAGAGATCGAGCCGCCGAGGCGCGAACGATGGTACTGGATTACACCTCGTGCGGAACCGAACGGTGTCGCTCTTAACTCTCAGCCAAATTCTCTCAACTGCGGGAGTTTGGCGCAGCGGCAAGAGATCGGCCGAGGCGAACCGGATTTACCGCGGCTGAACTGCGGGATCGGACCGGAGGGCGGGCGTGTCCGCGGCGGCGAGTTGGGTTTCGAGGATCGCTTTGAAGCGGCGGAGATCGAGCGGCTTCGCGAGGTGGTCGTCCATGCCGGCGGCGAGGCAACGTTCGCGGGTGCCGGGCGCCACCATGGCCGTGAGGGCGATGATCGGCGTGCGGCGCGGGCCGGTTTCGCTGCGGCGGATCAGGGTCGCGGCGGTGAAGCCGTCGACTCCGGGCATCTGCAGATCCATCAGAATCGCATCGTAGGTCCGGGAGCCGGCGAGATGGATGGCCGCGGCGCCGCTGTCGGCGAGTTCCGTTTCGAAGCCGTTGCGCCGGAGAAACACGTCGAGCAGGAAGCGGTTGGTTTCCTGGTCGTCGACGATGAGGATCCGGCGGCGGGGGGCGGCCGGGTCCGCCGGAGTCTCGGCGGGCAGCGCCACGGCCGGAAACGGCACGGAAAAAGCGAAGTCCGAGCCCTGGCCCGGCGTGCTGTTGACGGTAATTTCTCCACCCATAAGTCGAACGAGGCGTTGGCAGATCGCGAGGCCGAGACCGGTGCCGCCGAAGCGGCGTGTGGTCGAGGAATCGGCCTGCATGAACATCTGGAAAAGGTGCGGCACGTTCTCGGGCGCGATGCCGATGCCGGTGTCCTGCACCGACACGGCGAGCCGGCCGTGGGCGGCGCCGCCGTCGGCGAATTCCCAGCCGAGGCCGACGGTGACGGCGCCGGCGGACGTAAATTTGACCGCGTTGTCGACGAGGTTGACGAGGACCTGGCGGAAGCGGAGGGCATCGCCGGCGACGACGAGGGGACCGGCGATCTCGGCGGAGAGGCGGAGCTCGATTTTCTGTTCCCCGGCGCGGGCCCCGAAAAGGCGCAGCACTTCGGCGGCGGTCTCCACGGGCGAGAACGGCAGTTTCTCGAGCTGGAGCCGGCCTTCCTCGATCTTGCCGAGGTCGAGCAGGTCGTTGATCAGCGAGGTGAGCCGGCGGCCCTCGGTGGCGATCGTGCCGACGTAGCTGCGCTGGTGCTCGTCGAGGCGCGTGGCGGCGAGGAGATTGGCGAAACCCATCACGGCGTTGAGGGGCGTGCGGATTTCGTGGCTCGCGACGGCGAGAAAATCGCTCTTGGCGCGGCTGGCGCGGTCGGCCTCGGCCTTGGCCTGCTGGAGCGTGCGCTCGGCGGCGGCGTGCGAGCGGATTTCCGCGCGGAGCAGGGCGAGCCGGATCGCGGAGTAGAGGAGCGCGCCGGCCAGCAAGGCGAAGGCGCCGAGCACGAGCCCGCGGGCGAACAGCAGCCGGTCGGCGCCGGCCGCGGCCGGATAGCCGAGCGGGACGGCGGTCCATTCCGCGAGCAGCGCGCCGGCGAGCACGACGGCGAGGAGTGTCAGGCACGCGGCCCGCGAAGGGCAGGAATCGACGCCGTTTTGCCGCAGGTAACGCCGGCCGGCGATACAGGCTCCGGCCGCCGCCACGCCGAGGGCCAGGGCGTCGAGGCGCCACTGGGCAATCAGGGTGAACAGGTGGTAGGAGAGCGGCATCGGCGGCGGTACCCACCGAGGCTGGCCGCGCCCGATCCGCGGCGGCAAATTGCGGATTTACTTATCGCTTACGTACGGCCGCCGGCGGCCGCGGTAAGTGATCCTACGGAGCGCGGTATCCGCAAAATGCGGACGCCGGCGCCCGCGTTCACTGCGCCTGTTTCGCGACCTTGCGGGTCGCGGGAGCCTGGCCGACGGGCAGGGCGAGCAGATCGTAGTCCTCGCAGCCGGTGATTTTCACTTCGGCGAAAGCGCCGACGGGCACCGTGATGGGCACGTAGACGCGGCCGTCGATATCGGGCGCGTCGCCCTCGGCGCGGGCGACGCCGGGTTCCTCGACGAGCACGCGGAGTTTTTTGCCGACGGCGCGGCCGCTGACCTCGGCGGCGATCTCGCGCTGGAGTTTCATGACGCGGTGCCAGCGGGCTTCCTTGAGCTTGGGCGACAGCTGTTCCGCCATCTTGGCGGCGCGGGTGCCTTCCTCCTGGGAATAGCGGAATACGCCGAGGCGCTCGAATTTCGCTTCCTTGATGAACGCGCAGAGCTCGTCGACATCGGCTTCGGTTTCGCCGGGAAACCCGACGATGAAGGTCGTGCGCACGGTGATGCCGGGGATGCCGGCGCGGATGCGGCGGATGAGATCGCGGATGTACGCGGAAGAGGTTTCCCGCTGCATCAGTCCGAGCATGTGGTCGCTGATGTGCTGGAGCGGGATGTCGATGTAGCGGGCGACCTTCGGGCATTCCGCGATCGTGCGGATGAGTTCGTCGCTCCAGTGGGCCGGATGCGTGTAGAGCAGGCGGATCCAGAAATCGCCCTCGATGGCGTTGAGCTCGCGGAGGAGGGTGGTGAGGGCGGTGCCGCGGGACGAATCGACCGGCGTGCGCGGACTCGGGCGCTCGTCCCAGGTGTCCATGCCGAAGAAGGTCGTGTCCTGGGAGATCAGGTTGAGCTCTTTGACGCCTTCCTTGACCAACTGGCGGGCCTCGGCGACGACGCTCTCGACGGTGCGGCTGCGGTGGCGGCCGCGGATCTGCGGGATGATGCAGAAGGTGCAGGGGTGGTTGCAGCCTTCGGCGATCTTAACGTAGGCGAAATGCTTCGGCGTGAGCCGGAACCGGGGCGTGTTGTAATCCGGGATGTAGGTCGAACGGCCCTCGATGAAGACGGGCGGCGCCTCGTCCTTGCCGCGGTCCTTGGCGAAGATCTCGTTGATGATCGGGGCCACCTTCGTGACTTGGTCGAGGCCGATGAAGGCGTCGACTTCGTCGTGCAGCTCCGACTTCAGGTCCTTGGAAAACCGCTGCGACATGCAACCGGCGACGATCAGCTTCTGGTGCTTCCGGCGCTTGGTCATCCCGCGCTCGCGGTGGACGTCGAGGATGTGGCCGATGGATTCCTCTTTGGAAGAATCGATGAAGGAGCAGGTGTTGACGATGACGACGTCGGCGTTCTCCGCTTCCGGGATCACGGCCATGCCGGCCTGGTGCAGGTGGCCGACCATGATTTCGGAGTCGACGAGGTTCTTGGCGCAACCGAGGGAGATGAGGCTGACTTTGATCATGCGGAAGAGGCCGGCGGGAGCGGGGCGGACAAATGAAAACGGCCCCGAATGGACGGGGCCGCAGCGGCGACGGGAAGCGGGGCGCGGACGCTTACTTCTTCTTCGCGGTCGCCTTGGCCTTCTCCTTCTTGCGCTTCAGATAGGCGGCCCGGCGTTTGCGTTTGATGTACTTGTTGAGTTGTTGACCCATATGGTTTGGAAGTGAGAACGGCCGTTGTTTCAGAGGGCCGGAGACGAGTCAAGGCGCCCGATGGGACGAGATGTCCGGGATTTCGGGTGGACAACGGGGAAGGGCGCGGCACTTGTGCCGGAACGAGCGTTGCTTTCCGCGTGAGTACCCCGACCCCACAGCCGTTGGCCTTTGGCGACCAGTCCCGCTGGTTCGCGGAAGAGGTGCTGCCGCACGAGCAGCCTTTGCGGTCGTACCTGCGGCAGTCGCTGCCGTCGCTGGCGGACGTGGACGACCTCGTGCAGGACTGTTTCGCGCGGATGATGCGGGCCCGGCATGCCGGGACGATCCGGTCGCCGAAGCCGCTCCTTTTCGCGATCGCGCGCAATGCGGTGCGGGATTTTATCCACCGGAAAGGCCGCGCGGAACTGGTGCCGATCACGGAAAACGAGGTTTTCGCCGTCTTGGAGGAAGGGAGCGATGTGGTGGAGTCGATTTGCCGGCGGCAGGAGTTGGCGCTGCTGACCGAGGCCATTTACGCGCTGCCGGAACGCTGCCGTGAAGTCCTTCTCCTCCGCAAAATCAAGGGTCTGCCCCAAAAGGAGATCGCGGCGCTGCTCGGCATCGCCGAACACACCGTCGAATCGCTCGCGGCCAAGGGCACGCGGCGCTGCGCCGATTATCTGCGCGCCAAGGGCCTCGGCCCCGCGGACTGAATCCCATGGCGGCTGATTCCGATTTTTCCCGGGACGAATCCGGCCCGGTCCCCGCCGCCGCCGATCCCGTCGCGCAGGCGGCGGCACTCTGGGTCGCCCGCCATGACCGCGGTCTCACCGCTGCGGAACGCGCCGAACTGGCCGCGTGGCAGGCGGCGGATCCGCGCCATGCCGCCGAATGGCAGCGGCAGCGGCGGACTTGGCGCGGGCTCGACCACGCGGGTGCCGACGCCGGCCTCGCGGCGATGGCCGACGAATTTCTGGCCCGTGCCCGGGCGCAGCGGGCGGGCGCGCGCTGGCGGCAGATTGCGGGATTCGGCAGCAGCCTGGCGGCGGCGCTCGTCCTGGGCTGGATCGGGTGGACGCAGTTCCGGCCCGCCTCCGTGCCGAACCTTCCGCGCAACGACTACGCCGTCCTGGCGAGCACCTTGCGGACCGAGACGTTGCCCGACGGTTCGGTGGCCGAGCTCAACGGCGCGAGTCGCATCGAGGTGCATTTCACCGCCGCCGAGCGCCGCGTCGTTCTGCTCGAGGGCGAGGTCCACTTCGTCGTCGCGAAGAACCCAGCCCGGCCGTTTTACGTCACCGCCGGCCCGGTCACGGTCCGTGCCGTCGGCACCGCCTTCAATGTCCGCCTCGCGGCCGAGAGCATCGAGGTCCTGGTGACCGAGGGCAAAGTCCGGCTGGAACAGGAAACGCCGCCGCCGACGATCGTCGCCGCGGTCTCGTCGTCCCCGATCCCGGCGCCTCCGCCCGAAGCGCCCGCGCTCGTCGAGGGTCAGCGCGCGGTCATCGCCCGCACCGGCGCGACCACCGCCCCGGCCGAGATCGGCGACGTGGGCAAGGCCGAGATCGAGGCTGCACTCGGCTGGCAGGCGACGCGGCTCGTGTTCAACAACACCCCGCTCGACGAAGTCATCGCCGGTTTCAACCGCTACCACCCACACCGCCTCGTGCTTGGCGACGCGCGTCTGCGCGCCCGCACGCTCACCGGGGTTTTCCGCGCCGACAACCTCGACGGCTTTGTCCGCCTGCTGCGCGTCTCCGTCGATGTCCGCGCCGAGGCGCGGGGTCCGGACGAGACCGTGTTGTTTCCTCTGCGCTGACCGCGGCGGTCGCCGGCTTTATTTTTTCCGTTTCCGTAACGGAAATCGTCCCCGGTCCTGTCTTGGTGAAGTAGACGCGTCCGACCGTGCGTCCACCAACCCCAATGAACGTCCCCACCTGCCCGAGTCCGGTGCCGCTGCCTTGGCGGCGCTGCGCCCTGTTCCTGCTCGCCGTCTGCGGCGGCCTCCTGTCCCTCGCCGCCGGCGAACCCGGCAAACGCGCCTTCGAGATCGCAGCCGGCCCGGCCGAGGCGACGCTGCGCACCTTCTCCGACCAGGCCGGAGGACAATTCCTGTTTTCCGCCGAGAAAGTCGCCGGCGTCCGCACGAATGCCGTCAAGGGCGACTTCACCGCCCGCGATGCGCTCCAACGCCTCCTCGCCGGCACCGCGTTGCGCGCCGTGCAGGACGAACGCACCGGCGCCCTCACCGTCGACCGCGCGGCCTTGGCCGCCGCCGGGCCCGGCGGCTTCGGTTCCGTCGAGGGCCGCGTGCTCAACCGCGACACCGGCCTCTACGTGAACAACGCGCGCGTCGTCGTCGAAGGCCAGCGGCTCGAGGTCTTCACCGACGCCGCCGGTTACTTCATGTTGCCCCGCGTCGCCGCGGGCGAGGTGGCGCTGCGGGTGTTCTTCACCGGCTTTCCGGCGCAGACCCGCGCCTTGGCCGTGACATCCGGCCAGCGGGCCGTGGCCGATTTTGCGTTCGGGGCCGACGGCAAGGGCGACGACAAAACGATCATGCTCGACGCCTTCAAGGTCGCCACTTCGCGCGACATGGCCGCCTCCGACATCGCGGTGAACGAGCAGCGCTTCGCCCCCGGGATCAAGAACGTCGTCTCCACCGATTCGTTCGCCGACATCGCCGACGGCAACGTGGGCGAGTTCGCGAAGTACCTGCCGGGCGTAACGCTCAACCGCAGCGGCAGCGACGGCATCAATATGTCGCTCGGCGGTGTGCCGCCTTCGGGCACGCCCATTCTGCTCGACGGCAACGGCATCGCGAGCGCGGCCTCCTCCAATACCGACCGCACCGTCGAATTCGAAAACATCGCCGTCGGCGGCATGTCGCGTGTCGAGGTCTCGCGGTCCCCGACGCCCGATTCCCCGGCCAACGCCATCGGCGGCTCCGTCAATCTCGTCAGCCGCAGCGCCTTCGAGCGCTCGAAACCGCAGTACACGCTCAAGGCCTACTACTCGTGGCGCGGCGGCGATTTCAGCTGGAGCAAGACGCCCGGACCGTTCCAGCACAAGGAGTACCCCTTCGAGCCGAACCTTGAAATCGGGGCCGTCGTGCCCGTGACGCGGAATTTCGGTTTCACCTTCAACGGCCTGATGGCCCGCACGAAGAACAACGGTCCCGGCATCACGCAGGATTGGGTGCCCCACGTCGCCGCGCAGTCGGCGAATTTCCCCGCGACCACGCCGGACAATCCGTACCTCGTCCGCTTCCGCCTGCAGGAACGCCCCAAAATCACGCTGCGCAACACCGCCAGCCTGTCGGCGGATTGGCGCGTGAGCCCGGCCGACGTGCTCACCGTCGGCTTCCAGTATTCGTACTTCACCTCCGAGTTCTGGGTGCGGCAGCTCAACTTCGACGTCGGTCGCGCCGTCTCCTTCGGCCGCGATTTCACGCAGGGCGCCGCCGGCACCGGCTTCATGCAGATCCTGACCGACGCGCGCGAAAAGAACGGCACGAGCTGGGCGCCGAGCGTGCGCTGGCGGCACAACGGCCGGATCTGGCAATGGAATCTCGGCGGTTCCTATTCCGGCGCCTCCAACCACTACGCGAGCGACGGCTATTTCCAGTCGAACAACGCCTTCTACCGGAATCTCACGCTGCGTTTCGACCAGCTCACCGAGGACCATCCGGGCCGCATCACCGCCACCGATGCCGCGGGCCAGCCGGTCAATGTGTATGACCTGAACAACTACCGCCTCGAGAACGTCGGCGGCCTCAACTTCAACAGCTGGGCCATCGTGCGCTCCGCCTTTGTGAACGCGAAACGCGACCTCGATCTGCGCGTGCCGGTCACGGTCAAGGGCGGCGTCGATCTCCGCGTCGAGCACCGCGACATCACCCGTCCCACGTACTCCACCAACTTTGTCGGCCGCGACGGGGTGTTCCGCTCCGCCGACGACAACGCCGGCCAATGGTACGACCCGAGCTACTCGCAGCGCGACCTGCTCTTCGGCCCGCGCATGCAGTGGTTCGATCTCGACCAGATCGGAGGCCTCTTCCGCAGCAACCCGGACCACTTCGCCAATACCGAGGCCAATCAGGTCAACGCCTACCGCAGCGAAGTGACGACCTCGCAGGCCATCACCGAGACCATCACCGCGCCGTACCTGCGCCTCGATTCCAAGTTCCTCGACGGCCGGCTGCAGGTGACGGGCGGCGTGCGCTACGAGAAGACCCAGGATGTCGGCGACGGCCCGCTCATCGATCCCTCGCGCATCTACCAGCGCGACGCCCAAGGCCGCATCGTGCGCGACACGCAGAACCGCCCCGTCGTGATCGCGCCGCTCGCCTCGCTCGCCGGCACCAAGCTCGCCTACGTCGAGCGCGGCGCGAGCGTCGACAAGTCCTACGATGGCTTTTTCCCCAGCCTCAATGCGTCGTACTTGATCCGGCAGAATCTCATCGCCCGCGTGTCCTACGGCCGCGCCATCAACCGCCCGAACTTCGGCAATATTCTGCCGTCGATGAATCTGCCGGATCCGGAGAGCACGAACCGCACGATCACGCTCACGAATCCGGAATTGAAGCCGTGGATCGCCGACAGCTACGGCGTCGCGCTCGAGTACTATTTCAACGAGCCGTCCAGCGGCGTCCTTTCGGCCCGCGCCTACCTGCGCGACATCAAGGATTTCTTCGGCACCAGGCTCGTGCCGGCCACGCCCGATGTGCTCGAGCCCTACGGCATCGATCCCGCGCAATACGGCGACCA
>NEUS01000020.1 GCA_002288455.1 Opitutia bacterium Tous-C1TDCM | reverse complement strand
GATCATGATTTCAACGAGGGTGAAGCCCTTGGATTTGGAGTTGCGGAGGTTCATATGAACTTTGGTACAGACTATCGATTTACTGATTATGATATACGCTCAAAAGCGAGCAGTGTGCGAGAAAGTGGCGACAGGCTCCAATGGCGCAATGTAAAAGATTAGGGGAATCTACGCATTAGTAGGTAATTATGCGTATCAGGGCTTCCCCCCATGGTCAGCCCTGCGCCCGCCGTCTCGCGCCTACTTGGACTTCGTCACCTTGCGAACCGGAGTCGGCTTCGGCTTCGCTTTCGCCTTAACCTTTGCCTTGGCCTTGGATTGCGGCTTCTTCACCAACGGGATTTTTTTCGTGGGCGCAAGACCGAGCAGTTTGCCGACGTTCACTTCCGAAGCGTCGCGCCACAGCCGCTCAAGACCATAGCGCTCACGCGTTTCCGAAAGAAACAGGTGCACCATAACATCGAAGGCATCCAGCACCACCCAACCGCTGTCTTGCGGCGCCTCGACTCCGACCAGGTGCACCTTTTGGGAATCGAGCAGTTTCTCGAGTTCGACCCGCAGCGCCCGCAAATGCGGAGAGGAAGTCGCAGTCCCCACAATCAGGAAGTCGGTGATCGAGGACTGCTCGGACACGTCGAGGACCGCAAGGTGCTCCGCCTTCTTCTCATCCAGAAGTCGACAGCAGGCCTTGGTCAGCTCCAGCGCTGCTTGGGTGGTGGGTTTCATTCCTCGGTGCGATACAGCCCGCGCTCGTTGATGTAAACAATCGCCTTGTGCGGAACGAAATAATCCAGCGAAAGCTTCCGCCGCGTCCGGTCGCGCAACTCCGTGGAACTGATGGCCAGCAGATGCCCGTCGCACCGATGCAACCGTAGTCCCGGGATATCCGGCTGCGCCCGCACGGGGAACCCGGGCCGTTCCAGAAAGATGAACTCCACCAATTGCGCGAGCTCCCGGATCTCCTTCCAAAGATGCAGCTTCGGCAATTGGTCACCGCCGATCACCCAATAGAGCTGATCGTTCGGATAAAGCGCCCGGAAATGCCTGGCGGAATCGATCGTATAGCTGACCCCGCCGCGCCGGAGTTCCAGATCGGAGATCTCAAACCGGCCGTCCCACTCGACCGCAGCCCGGAGCATGGCCAGCCGCTCCTCCGAAGAGGATTGGACGTCGTTTGGCTTCAGCGGCGCCTGGGCGGCCGGCACAAGAATCAGCCGGTCGAGCTTGTACTGCTCATAGGCATCCTGGGCGGCGAGGAGATGCCCGAAATGCACGGGGTCGAAGCTCCCGCCGAGGAATCCGATTTTCACCCGGCGGACCGTGGTTGTGCGGTTGCGTCCCCGCAAGTCGCATTTCCCGCTGACAGCATCGCCGGAAGTTTGGCTGGTGCCGGCTCATCCGCTCGGCTTCCTTGAGAACGACCCTCCTGCCCGGGTGGTGGAACGGTAGACACTAGGGACTTAAAATCCCTTGCTCGCAAGAGCGTGCGGGTTCGAGCCCCGCCCCGGGCACTTCGACGCCGGTCATATCCCGGCGCGCAGCCTCTTGCCCGAAGGCGAATTCGTTCCCGCGGAGAACAGGACTTCACGGCCCAGCCGGCCCCACGCCGTAGGGTGAGCGTGGCCGAGAGTGAAGCGCCGAACGGCTTGGTTCCGCGTTTCCCCGCCCGCCGGACGTGTTACCGGTGGGTAGCGGACGATCTCTCGGCGTTCAACCTTTGGCTTTCAACGGCCTGATCCCGTTCAGCGCGGCGCCGGTCCGTTGACCACGCCACCATGGCTGTTGTTGTAAGCGTCGAACCAATCCTTCGCCCAGAGCACATAGCTCGTCGAGTACTTGCTGGGATTCTTCAGCACGTACTCGCCCCACCAAAGGAAGAGCATCGTCAGGGTCCGGTTGCCGTTCAGGTAGGCTCCCTGCTGGTAATTGTACTCCGAGGCGACCAGTTGCTTGGAAAGCAGCGCCGTCGGGGAAGAACCGGAATAGCCCATCGTCGAAGCCGCCGCCTTGAGGGAAAGCCCGTCGTAGGGATCGAGCGCGAAATCGGCGATCCGGCACGTGTAGGTCGTCAACGTCGACTTGCTCACCTGAATCCCGTTCGTTTTGCCCGCAATCGCCTTGTCCAGATTGTTCTTCCAGTAACCGATGGTGTTGCCGTTGGCGGTCATGGTCCGGAGCGCGTTGAAATTCAGCCCGAATCCGAAGTCCGGTACGCAGACGTTGCTGCCGGAAATGGTCACGGTCCGCTCGTTCAGCGTGGTCGCACTGAGGCCGGCCGGCAAAACCGCGGCCACGATATAGGTGCCCGGAGCCAAGTTGCAGAACGAATAATTCCCGCAGGCATCGGACACATCGGTTGCGATGACTTGATTGGACGAATTCAGAAGTCTGACCGTGATCCCGCCCAGCCCGAACTCGCCGCAATCCTCGCGCCCGTCGAAATCGATATCGAAGAAGGTGTCGCCGGAAATCGTCCGACCCTGGACAACCGCAACCGTAAACGTCCGCGTGGCCGTGGCCGTACCGATCGCGTCCGTCGCGGTCACACCGATCGTGTAGGTGCCGGCATTGGTCACCGTCAGCGTCGCCGAGCCGACACTGACCTTTTGGTTCGCCGGAAATGTCACGGCGAGCGGGCTGCCGTTGAGCGTCGCCTTGAGATTGGTAATCACACCGTTGGCCACGTTGCTCGTGCCGGTGAACGTGAGCGGAATGCTGAGCGCCGGACCGCCCGCCACGCGGGTGAACGTCGCCCCGGCGGCCGGGGAGTTGATCACGACCGAAGGCGGAACATTCGAACTTGCCACCGTGAACGTCACGGACCGCGTCGCGAACACCCGCGCCGAACCGCCGGAATAAACCGTGGCGGTCAGCGTATGCGTGCCGGCGCCGACATTCGTCAGCGTGCCGGTGGACACCGCCGCCGCGGTACCGAGGCCCGTCGTTGCCGGCGCAAACGGCGCGCCGTTGTCGAAGGAAACCGCGACTTCATCGACGAAGAAGCCGTTGTTGGAACCGGAAACGAGGTTGAAAGGGACCGACATCGTCGTCGCACCCGCCGGCAACGTCAGGGTCGTCGCGGTGGGCGAGGCGATGCTGATCGTCGGCGTCGGCGACACCACGTTGACCGAGAACGTCGCGGTCTTCGTGTCGGTGCCGTAGTCGTCGGTCGTCGTCACCTCGATCGTGTGCACGCCGGCACTCGAATACTGCAGCGGGATGGAGCCCGTCGCCAAAAGCGTGCCGATGCCATTCGGGGCAAACGTCACCGCCGCACCGTTGATCTTGGCCGAAAGAGTCCGGATCCCGCCGAAATTGCTGGTCGCGGAAAACGTGACGATCACCGGGACCGGCGCACCGCCGGCACGGTACGTGAAAACTTCGCCGTTGCTCGGCGCCGTAATCGCGACCGTCGGGGGCAACGCCGTCGTCACCACGCGGAAACCGTTCGTGTCGTCGCTGCTGCCGGCCGAATTCGTGGCGCGGGCCGTGACGCTGTATTGTCCGGGTGACTCGATCCGCAGGGTGCCCGTGCCGACAACCGACGTCGTGTCGAGGCCCGTCAACGAAGTCAAAGTCACCGTCGCCCCGCCGAAGTCCGCGGAAGCCGCGCTGATGGGAGTCGGGTTGGCGCCGGAAACCGTCGCCCGGAAACGAAAAGCGACATCGAGCGGGAAGCTCGTGGCCGGCGTCGAAATCACTTCGGCGTCCGTCGGAGCCTCGATCACCACTTCGGGCGGATTCGAGACCGTCGCCGCGGCCGTTACGGAACCGTTGATCTCGGTGCCTTCGTTGCGCAAACCGACCGAGTTCGTCCAGCCCACCGCCCGCACCTTGAACGCATAAACCCCGGGCAACGCGTTGGCCGGATAAGCCACCGAAATCCGCACCGTCTGCGTCTGGCCGGGACCGACAAACGTCAGCGAGGTCACCGGCGCACCGCTGACCGGATTGGAAAACGAGAGATAACCGACGGCCGTCCCGACCGCGACGCCGCCCGGCAGCGCCGTCGGCGCCACGTCCAACGTCACCACTTGGGTCGCTCCGACCGGCACGTTGTTGGGCGACTTGATCGTGACGTTGTAGGGCAGGTTCACCGGCAACTGCCCTTGGACCTGCGTCAAGGTGGGGGTGTACTCAACGACCGGCGCCGGCACTCCGACTTGGGCGGAACCAACATTCGCGAGCCCAAGCAAACCCATCGCCGCAGCGACACGGGACAACCAACGGGCAGGGAACCGAAACGCGGCCAGGGAGAGTATTTTCATGACAGGAAGGGTAAGATTTCTTGAAAAACCGATAAACTACTCGGCCAGGCCTAGGGTTAGATACCCAGCTGTCTACTGAAAACCCTCAATCTGCGTGTTTCCAACCCCCTAGTTTACGTATCCCCCGGAATCCCTGCTTTCTGACCGTACCCCTCACCCAACTCTTCAATTTCCACCCTTGGTTTCAAAAATCCAACAGCCCAACAACGGACCCAGAACGCCCACCTGGCCCCAAAACCGATTAGGTAAATCACCCTATTCTTCACTTGACCCTGCCGCAGATCCGTCGCTTTCATTTCGAAGTTCGATCTTTCATGCAACGCAACCACCAGTCTTTTGGCCGGTGTCGATTTGGCCGCAGCGCCGAATCGGCCGGTACCGCAGGAAGAAGGCGGACGCGGGTTTTCGGGATTAGGGCGGCGACACTGGCAATCGCGCTCGGCTCAACCGGTGTTTTGTCGGCGGCGACGTTTCTTTGGGACGGCGGCGCCGGAGTTGCGGCTTGGTCTTCGGCCAACAATTGGAATCCCAACGGTGCCCCGGCCCCCGGCACCGGCCACGACTATCAGTTCGGCGGCGGTGTCCAGCTGACCAGCACCGCCGACGGCGCGACTCCTTGGTCCGTCAACAGCATCACTTTTCTGAATACGGCCGGCAATTTCACGGTTTCCAGCTCCACCACGCTGAACCTCGGTGCTACGGGCATCATCAACAACGACACCGGCACCCAGACGATTTCCGCGCCGATCGCCCTGCAGGCCAACAGCGCCCTCACCGCCACCTCGGGCCAAATCGTTCTCAGCGGCGCCATCAGCGGCAGCAATTTCGGCTTTACGAAGACCGGCAGCAGAAACGTCACCTTCTCAGGCACCACCGCCAACACGTACACCGGCGTGACCACCGTCGGCGTCGGCACCTTGAACCTGAGCAAGACCGCCGGCGTGGTCGCGATTGCAGGCAACATCGTGATCGGCGACGGCGGGGGAACCGATGTCCTCCGCACCACGACCGCCAATCAAATCTCGGCCACGTCGGCCCTGACCTTCACCACGGGCGGCGTACCGACCTTCAATCTCAACAGCACCGCCCAACAGGTCGGCTCGATCGCCTCCGTCAACGCCTCGTCGACGATCTCGCTGGGCTCCGCCAACCTCACCGTCGGCGCCGCCAACACGAGCACCTCGTTCGCCGGAACCTTGGCTGGCAGCACCGGCGGTTTGATCAAGGTCGGTACCGGCAACCTTACCCTCACCAACGCCGGCTCCACCTTCCAAGGCCAATTGCAGGTGCGCGACGGCGCCGTCTCGATCTCGAGCCTCACGAACGCCACCAACAATTCCCAGATCGGCCGCAACGCCACCATCGTCCTGGGCAACCTGACGACAACCGGCACCCTGCAGTACACCGGGGCCGGGCACTCGGTTAACCGCGGTCTCAATCTCGGCGGCACGACCGGCGGCGGCACCCTCGAAGCCAACGGCGCCGGCGCCCTCGCGCTCAGCGGCGCCGTCACGTCGGGCGGCGCCGGCAGCAAAACCCTCACGCTCACGGGCACCAGCACGGCCGCCAACACGTTGTCCGGCGTCATCTCCAACAACTCCGGCGTCAATCTCACCTCGATTCTCAAATCCGGCACCGGCAACTGGTCCCTCACCAACGCCGCCTCCACCTACACCGGCAGCACCACCGTCGCGGGCGGCAATCTGTCCGTCTCGGCGCTCGCCAACGGCGGGGCCAACAGCTCGATCGGCGCCGCCACCAGCGCGGCCTCCAACATCGTGCTCGACGGCGGCACCCTGAACTACACCGGCGGCGCCGTCTCCACCGACCGCCTCTTCTCCGTCGGCAACTCCGGCGGCACCCTCGTCTCGGCCGGCTCCGGTACTCTCACTTTCTCCAACATCGGCGCTTTGGGCTTCAACGGCGAAACCGGCGCCCGCACCCTGACCCTCGCCGGCTCCAACAACGGCAGCCTCGCCGCCGTTATCGGCGACAACTCCGGCGCCACCGCGGTCACGAAGAACGGCACCGGCACATGGTCGCTCGCCGGCTCCGGCAGCAATACCTACACCGGCACCACCACCGTCAACGAAGGCACCTTGGCTCTGAACAAGTCGGGCGGCGCCACCGCCGTCGCCGGCTCGCTCCTCATCGGCAACGGCGCCGGCACCGACACCGTCCGGCTCGATGCCGCCAACCAAATCTCGGACTCCGCCGCCGTCACCCTCGGCGCCGGCGGCACCCCCGTGCTGAACCTCAACGGGTTCTCCGAACGCATCGGCTCCCTCGCCTCGGCCAACGCCTCCGCCCAAGTCCAACTCGGGACCCCGGGCGCCGCCACTGCCTTCACCGTCGGCGACTCCACCTCGACCACTTACGCCGGCACGTTCACCAGCGGCAACAGCAACCCCTCCCTCGTCAAAGAAGGCACCGGCACCCTCAACCTTTCCGGCGCCAGCGCCGGCTTCACCGGCGGCGCCACGGTCAACGCCGGCACCCTCAATCTCCAAAGCAACAACGCCCTGGGCATCGGCACCGTGGGCACCACCGTGACCTCCGGCGCCACGCTCCAGATCGACGGCGGCCGCCTTACCACCAGCAACGGCAATCTCTCCCTCGCCGGCACCGGCGCATCCGGGACCGGCGCCTTGGTCGGATCCGCCGGCAACAATCGCTGGGACGGCAACATCACCCTCACCGGCAACACCACGATCGGCACCAGCGGCAGCGGCTACCTTGCCCTCGGCATCACTTCCACCGGCTACAACCGCGTCGACTTCCCGATCCTGCCCACCGACACCACCACCCTCAGCCTCGGCGGCCATACCCTTACCCTCAACGGCACGACCTCCGCGGGCGACAACGCCGCCATCTACGCCAACACCCGCATCACCGGCACCGGCAACGTCGTCATCAACATGACCAATACGGCCGACCAGGTCGTCTACACCGCCAACCTGAATTCGTACACCGGCACGACCACGATCCAGAACGGCACCCTCAACCTCAGCACCCTGATCGCCAACACCTCGCCGAACGATCCCGACCCGCAGGACGTCGGCTTCTACGCCCTCAACGGCCCGATCGTCATCGGCGATGCCACCGGCGCCGCCGGCTCCGCCAAACTTCTCGTCCAAGCCGGTTCCCTCTACACCGAGCTCATCAACAACACCGTCTCGATGACGATCCTGCGCGACGGCGTCCTCAACCTCCTCTCCGACCAAACGGCCAACAACCTCATCCTCACCGGCGGCGCGGTCGACCTGGGCTCGACCGGCGGCCTCTACCTTAACGGCGACGTCACCGTCAACGCCTCCGCCGGCAACACCGCCACCATCATCGGCACCGGTACCAGCACGCTCAGCCTCACCGTCCACCAGGCCACCGGCAACATCGTCGCCAACGCCGACCGCATCTTCAATGTCGTCGGCGGCGTCGGCAACACCTCCGACCTTACCGTGAGCGCCGTCATCAACAACGGCTCCCTCACCAAGAACGGCGCCGGCACGATGACCATCACCGGCACCAACACCGGCGGCTACGAAGGCACGACCACCGTCAACAACGGTATCCTCAGCGTCCAGAACAACGCCGCGCTCGGCCAGGCCAACGGCCTCGCCGACACCGCCACGACCGTGAATACCGGCGGCACCCTCCAACTCAGCAACGTCGCCAACGGCAATCTCACGGTCAGCGGCGAGAAACTCACCCTCAGCGGCACCGGCTTCGACAACAACGGCGCCCTCCAAAGCCTCGCCGGCAACAACACCTGGGCCGGCACCGCCGGCATCGCCCTCGCCGCCGACGCCACCATCAAGTCCGTCCAGGACACCTTCACGATCAGTACCGCGATCACCTCCAGCAGCTCGACGCTCACCGTCGCCGGCGCCGGCAATACCACGATCTCGGGCGCCATCGGCACCAATTCCGGCGGCCTGATCAAGAACGACGCCGGCACCTTGCTCCTCTCCGGCAACAACAATTTCAGCGGCGCCACCACCGTGAACGCGGGGGTGGTCAGCGTCCAAAGCAGCACCGCCCTCGGCCAAACCACCGGCGGCACCACCGTCACCGGCACCGGCGCCGCGGTTTACATCGACAACACCGCGATCGGCGGGGGCGCGAACCAACTCACCGTCAACGCCGAGCCGCTCGCCCTCAACGGCAGCGGCATCTCCGGCACCGGCGCCCTGCGGAATTTCTCCGGCAACAATACGTTCCAAGGTCTCGTCAACGTCGCTTCCTCGACCCTGATCACGTCCGACTCCGGCAACACCCTCACCCTCAGCGGCGGCCTCAGCAGCACCGCCGGCACCGCGCAGCTCCTGACGATCGGGACCACCGCCCAAAACGGCAACATCACCGTCAGCGGCAATATCACCAATGGCACGACTTTCGCCGATGCCGTCGATCTCCGCAAAGACGGTTCGGGCGATTTTACCTTCGCCGGCGCCGCTCCCCGCACCGGTACCGTGGGCGCCGTCAACCTCGCCGCCGGCACCATGACCGTCGGCACCGGCAACGCCACGACCCTGAACACCGCCGAATTCGAATCCGCCGGCGGCACCACCCTCACCATCGGCAGCGGCGCCCAAGTCGTCGCCAACTACGGCACCGGCACCACGACTTTTTTCTCCGGCGCCCTCGCCGGCAGCGGCACCTTCCAAAAGGACGGTGCCGGCACCCTGGTCTTCGACAACAGTTTCACCGCCGACAGCGCCACCCTCATCCTCAGTGGCGGTACGCTGAAATTGGATACAGCCCAGATCACGGTCGGCACCATCCGCATTACCGGCAACACCATCCTCGATTTCGGCGCCAGCGGCAACACCTTCCTCTCCTCGGCCAACCTCATCATCGACAACGGCGTCACCGTCACGGTGAACAATTGGATCAGCGTCGCCAACAACGCGTCCGCCAGCACGGCCTGGTACCTCCGGAACTACCCGACGCTCAATTCGGGCGGCCTGCTCAACAACTCGATCACGATCGGCGGCAGCGACATTCTCGGCGGCCCCGGTTTGGCCAACATCACCTTCACCGACTACAACAACCTCACCACCACGTGGGTCTCCGGCAACCACAGCGGCTGGTTCGACCGCGAGATCCGGCCGACGCCCGAGCCCGCCACCTACGGCGCGCTCCTGATCGGCGGCTGCCTCGGCCTGCTGGGCTGGCGCCGGTGGCGCCGGACCGCGGAGACGCGGCGCTGATTTTCGCTGGCCGGGACCGCTGGGGTTCCGCGAATCTGCGGTGACAATGTCCGCTCCTCCCTCCGTTGTCCGGATTCCCCGTCGGGCCTGGTACGGACTCGCGTTGGTCCTGCTCGTCCCCTGGGTCCTCGTCGTCTGGCTCTGGTTGCGCCCGGCCCATGCACCCGCCGACCGGAAACCCTCCGCCGCCTTCCGTCCCGTGCCGACGGACGCTCATTCCTCCGGGGGAAAAACCACAGGCCCCTGGGGTCCGCTTTCGTTCTCCCGTATCTTGATCGAACCCCCGGAAGATTTCATCCCCGTGGTCTTCACCACCCCCCAGCCGATCCGCTGGTTTCTCCCGGTCGCCGATGCCGCCGCCGCCGCGCGTTTTTGGCAGGATCTCGCATTGCCGCCCGCTGCCCGCGACTCCCTCCAACGCGCTACACTATCGGCCGGCGAAGCCGCCGGCCTGCTGGTCCGGCCGGACCACGCCACCGTTCTCGACCTGTCGCCCGCCGACCGAACCAAGCTCTACGCCGCGTTGGCCGCCCACCCGCGCAATGCCCTGCAACGCGACCCGTTCCGCTGCCGGGTGGACGCCGTCGAGGATTGGTTCGAAGGCAGCGGCTTGCCGGCCGACGTCGTCGGGCTAACCCGTCGTCTCCTCTACGAACGCAACGGTTCGATGTATTTATCCGATCACGATCTCGTCCTTCCCCGGATTCCGACCGCCGAGGGCCGCCTCCGGTACATCAAGGTCATGTCCCGCAAAACCGCCCTGCTCGGCTTGCTCCACGTCGGGCCGGAATCCGACGTCGACGCCCTCGTCCGCTATTGGGGACAGGGCCGTCGCTCCAAGGACATCGAACCGCTCCTGCAATCGCTCGCCCGCCGGCCGGAAGGCGGCCGGATCGACCTGGTCCACCTCCTGCCCGCGTTCGCGCGCCGCCTCCTCTACACGTATCCGACTCCCTCGGACGATCCCGCCGACCTCAATCGCGACTGCCACTGGACCTCCCTGAACTTCTACAGCGCGGAAGCCGACGACCGATTCGCCGATCTTGCCCAGGCCCGGACCGCGCTGCTGCGGGACTACTACCAGGTCAACGGCGCCCCCGCGCTCGGCGATATCGTGATGCTGGTCCGCCCCGACGGCCAAGGCATCCATTCGTGCGTCTACGTCGCCGACGATGTCGTGTTCACCAAGAACGGCGCCGCGTTCTCCGTCCCCTGGACCCTCGCGCGCCTCGAAAATGTCGTGGCGTTCTACACCGTCACCGAGCCGATCGAGGTTCGCCGCTACCGGCTGAAACCGCGCTGACGCCGCGCCTCGCCGACCCGCAGGAAAGCATTGCGGGCCATCCCGCCGCGCCCCGAACTTCCGCCTGTGCCCGTCCCCGCCAAGAAGGTTTCCCAGACGCAACTCGCCCGCGAGCTCGGCATTTCCCAAGCCCTGGTTTCGCTCGTCCTCAACGGCCGCCGCCAAGGCATCAGCGCCGAAACCTACGACCGCATCTGGGCCCGGGCCGTCAAACGCGGCTACCACCCCAAGGGCATGCACCTCGCCTCCTCGCCCGCCGCCCAGGCGCGCCAGGTCGGCATCATTCTTCGCGCTCCGCTCCGGCTCAACACGCCCACGATGTACTTCGGCCACGTGCAGCACGGCCTGCATTCCGGCATCGAGGCGCGCGAACACACGACCGTTTTTCTCGGCGCCGAAGATCAGCTCGACGCCGCGAAACTCCGCCGGATTTTCGCTCCCGGCCACTCTTTCCACGGCCTCGTGCTGGTCGGCGAGGTCACCCGCACTTTCCTCGAGCAGTTGCGGAAATTCCGCCTCCCCATCGTCGCCGTCTCCGCCCGCTATTCCGGCCTTTGCCACTCCGTCCTCGGCAACGAACCCCAGGCCCTGGAATCCCTCGTCGACCACCTGCATGCCCTGGGCCACCGCCGCTTCGGCTGGATCGGCGGCAATGTCGGCCTCGGCCGCCACGAATCCCGGCTGCAGGCCTATGAAGGCGCGCTCCGCCGGCTCGGACTTCGCCTCGATCCGCGCTTTGTCGTGAAACTGAAGGAGGGCGACCGCATCGACGGCGCCGACGGCGCCCGCCTCCTCCTTGCCCATCGCCGCCGGCCGGATTTCCCCACCGCGTGCATCTGCTACAACACGCTCATGGCCGCCGGCGCCGGGCGCGAATTCACCCGCGAAGGCTGGGCCGTCCCCGGTCGCATCAGCGTCGCCAGCGCCGATCTCTCGCCGGTCGCCACCGACAGCACGCCCCGCATCACCGCGGCCGGCTCCAATCCGACTGCGCTCGGCGAAGCCGCTGCCCGCCTGCTGCTCGACGGCGGCAGCCCCGCGGCCGAGGGTTGCACGGACCTGATGTTGCCCGCGCAGCTCTTCGCCGGCGACACCACCGGCCCGGCGGCCTGAGGCGGCGCCCCCCGCGAGGTCCGGACCACTTTGCCCTTGCTGGGTGATAATTATTAATCGAAGGTCCGCCACCCCGCCGGCCCCCGCCCCATGACTTTCGCCGACCACGCCGTCATCGTCTTCTATTTCGTCTTCATGCTGGCGATCAGCTGGGTCTTCCGGAGGTTCGTCACCAACGTCAGCGACTACTTCCGCGGCGGCGGCAAGGCCCTGTGGTGGATGGTGGGCGGCTCGGCTTTCATGGTGCAGTTCAGCGCCTGGACCTTCACCGGCGCGGCGAGCAAGGCCTACTCCGATGGCTGGCCCATCGCCGTCATCTACCTCGGCAACGCCCTTGGCTTCACGCTCAACGCCCTCCACTTCGCGCCGCGTTTCCGCCAGATGCGCGTCGTCACCGGCGTCGAGGCGATCCGCCAGCGCTTCGGCCGCGCCAGCGAACAGGTTTTCACCTGGCTCCAGCTGCCCTTCGGCCTTCTCCAGGCCGGCATCTGGCTCAACTCCCTCGCCGTTTTCTTCGCCGCCGTTTTCAATCTCGACCTCTCGCTGACCATCGTCGCCACCGGCCTCGTCGTCCTCGTCATGGCCCTCGTCGGCGGCAGCTGGGCCGTCCTCGCGAGCGACTTCATCCAGGTCCTGATTCTCATGCCCGTGTGCCTCGCGGTCACGGTGCTCGCCGTGCTCAAGGTCGGCGGCTTTGCCTCCTTTCTCGATCAGGTGCCCGCCCGGCATCTCGATCTCTCGCAAGTCTTCTCGACCGACTTCCTCGGCCTCTGGTGCGTCGCGATGCTGATCAAACAGATCCACACCACCAACAACCTCGCCGACGCCAACCGCTACCTCTGCGTCAAAGACAGCCGCCACGCCCGCCACGCGGGTTTCCTCGGCGCCGCCCTCTTCCTCTTCGGTATCGTGATCTGGTTCACGCCGCCCATCGTCGCCGCCATCCGTTTCCCCGACCTCCACGCGGTCTTCCCCCATCTGCGCAATCCCGAGGAAGCCGCCTTCATCGCCATCGCCCGCGATGTCATGCCCGTCGGCATGATGGGGCTCCTCGTCAGCGGCATCTTCGCCGCGACGATGTCCTCGATGGACTCCGGCCTGAACAAAAACACCGGCTTCTTCATCAAGAATTTCTACCAACCGGTGCTGCGCCCGCAGGCCTCCGACGCCCACCTGCTCAAGGTCGGCAAAATCACCACCGTCGCCTTCGGCCTCCTCATCGTCGGCGTCGCCCTCGAGATGAGCCAACTGAAGGACCTCACGCTCTTCCAGCTCACCCAGCGGCTCAGCATTCTCATCGGCATCCCGATCATCGTGCCCCTCTTTCTCGGTCTGCTCGTCAAGCACACCCCGCCCTGGTCCGCCTGGAGCACCGTCGCCGTCGGGTTCGTCAGTTCTCTCTTCATCACCCAGCGGCTCACCCCGGAATGGGCCGCCGCTTTCTTCGGCCTCGGTCATGCCCTGTCCCCGACCGCCGCGGAGTACTGGCGCCAAGCCGCCGAACTCTTCGGCAACGTCGGCATCTGCTCAATCTGGTTCATCGGCACGAAACTGTTCTGGTCGCGCACCTCCCCCGCCATGCGCGCGCAGGTCGACGAGTTTTTCCTGAAACTCAACCGGCCCGTCGATTTCGCGCGGGAGGAAGGCGCCGACGCCGCCAACGACTCCCGCCAATCCCGTGTCGTCGGCTGGCTCTGCGTCGCCTACGGCGCCTTCGTCTGCCTCCTCGCGCTGATTCCCAATCCCCTCGTCGGCCGCCTCGCCTTCATCGGCTGCGGCGCCGTCGTCCTCTCCATCGGCCTGCTCCTGCTGGGCTCCGCTCGCCGCGCCGCCCGGCACCTCCCCGCGGCATGAACGCCTGCCCCTGCGCCCTTCCCGCCGCGACGCGCTGAGCGCGGCGCGATTCCCGAATTGCCATGCCCCACCGCGGCCAACTCGTCCTCCTTCCGCCGAACCGCGTCTGGCGCACCTACCCCGGCGGCCGCACCCTGGAACGCCTCGCCGGTGCCGCCGCGCCCGTCGATTCCCATCTGGCGGAAGACTGGATCGCTTCGGCAACCCGCGCCGTGAACCGCGGCCGCGAAGAAATCCCGGAGGGCGTTTCCCAGGTCCGGCTCGGCCACGATCCCGCGCCGCACGACTTCGCCGTCCTGCTCGCCTCGGACCCGGAGTATTTCCTCGGCGCCGCCCATGTTGCGAAGTACGGCGCCCAACCGCAGGTGCTCGTCAAGTTCCTCGACAGCGGCACGCGTCTCCATTTCCAGGTCCACCCGACCCGCGATTTCGCCCGCCGCGTCCTCGGCGCCCCGAGCGGCAAAACCGAAGCCTACCACGTGCTCGCCGTCCGGCCGCCCGGCGAGGTCGCCGGCGGCGAGGCCGTCGGCTACATCTATGTCGGCTTCCAGCGTCCGCCCGATCCGGATACGCTCAAAGCCGCGATCCTCGCCCAGGATCTCGCCGCGATCGAAGCCTGCTTCGACCGCATTCCCGTCCGGGCCGGCGACACCTTCATCATCCCGGGCGGCACCCCGCACGCCCTCGGTGCCGGGGTCTTCATGGTCGAAATCCAGGAACCGAGCGACCTCGTCGTCCGCTTCGAATTCGAACGCGGCGGCTATGTCCTGCCGGAAAGCGCGCGGTTCATGAACCGCGACGTCGATTTCGCCCTCTCGGTTTTCAATTTCGAGCCGCTCGACGCCGCCGCCCTCGAACGCCGCGTCCGTTGCCGGCCCCGCCTGCTCCGCGACCTCGGCGCCGGCTCCCGGCAGGACGAACTTATCGGCGCCGCGGAAACCGATTGTTTCCGTGTGCGCAAGACGCACCTCGCCGCTCCCGCCGTCCTTGCCGCCGCCGAACCGACGATCCTCATCGTCACTGCCGGCGAAGTCGTCGCCGAGGTCGGCGGCGAAAGCCACCGCCTGCGCACCTTCGACAAAGTCTTCCTCCCCGCCGGCCTCGGGCCGGTCCGTTTCACGCCGCACCCTCATGCCGAATGGCTCGAGTGCCTGCCGCCCGCCTGACCATGCCCAAACCCAGCGCCCTCCTCGCGGTGCTCACGCCGACGGAAGTCCGCGAGTTCCTGCCCGAGCCGATGCTCTCCGAAATCCGCGCGCTCGCGGCCGATTTCCGCCTGCTCGATCCCACGGGCCTCGACGCCGCCGGTCTCGCCGCGACGCTCGCCGCCCACGATCCCGAGGTCCTGCTCGGCTGCTGGAAAACGCCGCCGCTGCCGGAACCGCCGAACCCGCGGCTTCGCTACGTCTGCTACCTGGTCGGCTCCGTCAAACGCCTGCTCACCCGCCGCCACCTCGAGGCCGGCCTCCTCGTCACCAACTGGGGCAGCACCATCAGCCGCACCGTCGCCGAGGCCGCGCTCTTCCACATTCTCGCCTGCCTGCGCAACGCGTCGCACTGGGCCGTGGCGATGCACCAACCCGGTGTCGCCGCCTGGAAAAACGGCCTCACCGACGCCCGCTCCCTCTTCTGCCGCCGCGTCGGCATCCACGGCTTCGGTCCCGTCGCCCGCGAACTCGTCGCCCTCCTGCGGCCCTGGCAATGCCCGGTCACGGTCTTCGCCCCCGACCTCACGCCGGAACTCGCCCGCGCGCACGGCGTCGCAGCCGCCGCCTCCCTCGAGGCGCTCTTCGCCGGAGCCGATGTCGTCGTCGAACTCGCCCCGCTGATCCCCGCCACCACCGGCATCGTCACGGAGCAACTGCTGCGCTCGATCCGGCCCGGCGGCGTATTCGTAAATGTAGGACGCGGTGCCGTGGTCGACGAGGCCGCTTTGCTCCGCGTCGCCCAGGATGGGCAAATCCAGGTCGGCCTCGACGTCTATACCGCGGAGCCGCTGCCCGCCGACAGCGGCTTCCGCGCCCTGCCGCGCGTCAGCCTCACGCCGCACACCGCCGGCCCCACGATCGACCGCTACCCCGACGCCGGCGCCTTCGCGCTCCGGAATCTCCGCGCCTACGCCGGGGACCGGCCGCTCGAGGCCGTGATCACGGCGGACATCTACGACCGCTCCACCTGAATCCAGGCCGTCGTCCCCCGCCATGAATCTGCGCCCGTTGCTCCGTTGCCTTGTCGCCCTCTGCCTCGCGCGCGTCGCCTTGGCCGCGGCGGATCCGGCCGCCGTCGTTCCCGCCGAGGCTCCGCGGACCGGTGTCCTCGCCGGCCGCGCCGCCGCCTTCCGCGCCTATTGCACCACGGGCGAAGGCGCCAAGGCCTTCGCGAAAATCAAAGCCGACTTCGACCGCGACTTCGCCGGTTTCACGGTACCGGCCGAGCCCTTGACCTACGGCGATCCATCGCCCTCGAAACGCAGCTCCGACATGGCCGATCTCTGGCGCGGCCAGCAGGATGTCTGCGGCCGCATCGCCGGCGTCGCCGAAGCCGCGGCCCTGCTCTGGATCGTGACCGGCGAGGAACGCTACTTCGCCAAGGCCCGCGAGATCCTCCTTGCCACCTCCGCGTGGACGCTCGGGCCGCCCGGCCAACCGGTCGACTGGCGAAACGGTCCCGTCCCCGGCGCCGCCGACATCTACTACAACGACGAAGCCCACTTCCGGCTCTGGCGAAAACTCCCGCTCGTGTACGATCAGTTGCGCGCGCGCCTGTCCGCCGCCGACCGCGCGACGATCCTCGCGCATTTGAAGGCCCGTGGCGCCCGCTCCGCCAAATGGGTCGCCGACAAGGGCGACATCGCCAAGGTCCGCCGCAACACGATCGAAGGCGCGGACCTCTCCTCGCACCCGATCCGCTTCATGCCGATGACCGGCCTCGCCGGCCTCGCACTGTGGGACGATCTGCCCGAAGCCCGCGCCTGGTGGAGCTTCGCCTACGCGTTCTACCGCGACCAATTCAGCCCCTGGGGCGGCGACGACGGCGGCTGGGGCGAAGGCAGCGCGTATTGGCGCGGCACTTTCGAACACGCCACGTTCCAGGACGCCCTCCTCGCCCTCGGCGATCCCGCGGCCTACGCGTCGCCGTTCTGGAAAAACTCGCCGTACTTCTGCCTCTACAACGTGCAGCCCTACCTGCGCACGATCGTCGGCGACGCCTCCAACGCCGGCCGCTTCAACCTCGAACCGACGACGGCCGACTACTTCGAGTACCTCGCCCGCGTCCAGCAGAACGGCCACTTCCTCAGCTACGCCGCCCTGTGCACCGACAAACGGCCCCGCCCGATCGACAAGGGCCTCGCCGGTCTCGACCGCGGCTATCCCGTCGCGGCGGAATTCCTCCTGCGCAATTTTTCCGTCGCCGCCCGGCCGCTGCCCGCGCCGCAGCCGCTGGCGGAACTACCGCCGCAGCGCTACTTCGCCGACGTCGGCTGGGTGTCGCTGCATAGCGCTCTGGGCCGGCCCGACGACGACATCCACATCACCTTCCGCGCCTCGCCCTGCGGCTCCTTCAGCCACAGCCACGCCGACCAACTCGGCTTCATTCTCAACGCCTACGGCGAGGGCCTCGCGATCAACTCCGCGTACCGCGAGTACCACAACTCGCCGCACCACGAACAGTGGACGCGCCAATCGCGTTCCAAGAACGTGCTGCTCGTCGACGGCGTCAGCCAATTGCCGAAATCGAAAGTCTCCACCGGCAAGATCACCCGCTTCGAGACCGCGGAACGCACCGTCTGGGCCGTCGGCGACGCCACCGCGGCTTACCGCGCCGCGCAAAAGGACAAGCACCGCGTCCGCCGCGTCACGCGCGACTTCGTCTTTGTCGACCGCCGCTACCTCGTGATCCGCGACCGCGTCGAACTCGCCTCACCCGGCCGTTTCACCTGGCTCCTGCACGCCGAGCAGAACCTGGCCTGGGACGAAGCCCGCCGCTCCGCGCGGATCCGCGGCATCGAGGGCAAGGCCTCGCTGGCCGTGCAACTGGTCGCCGCCGGCCCGACCGGCTGGCGCGGAACCGTCACGGATCGCTTCCCCGTCCCCGTCGATCCGAAGTACGCCGTCGCCGCCGGCAGCTCCGCCTACATCACCGGCTCCTGGCACGAACAGGCGCACCTCGCCGTCGAGTCGGACTCCGCGGCCGCGTCGCTCACCCTCTACGCCGTGCTCTGGCCCGAACGCGGCCCGCAGGCACCGGTCCCGCAGGTTAGAATCCGGGAAACGGATACGCTGGAAATCGTCCGCCCCGACGGCAAGACCGACCTGCTCTCCGTCGGCGACTCCGCCCTCCGCCTGCGCTGAGGGCGGATAAAATTGAGAGCTGAGAGTTGAGCGTCGAAGGACCGGGCGAGACAAACGGCTGTCTTCGTCGTGGAGATGGACCCTCCGCGCTTTCACCTTTCACCTTTCACCTTTCACCTTTCAACTGCCCCTCCCATGTGCGGCCGCTACGTGCTCAAACGCCAGGATCTCGAGGCCCTCATGGCGCAACTCGGCGTCAAGGATCCCCGCGACTTCGTCAGCCGCTACAACATCGCCCCGACCACCGTCGTCCCCGCCATCCGCGTCGGTTCCGACGGCACCCGTGAAGCAGCCGCGCTGCGCTGGGGCCTCGTGCCGGCGTGGGCCAAGGACGCCGCCGGCGCCCCGCTCGCCAATGCCCGCGCCGAAGGCATTGCGACCAAGCCGGCGTTCCGCGACGCCTTCCGCCGCCGCCGCTGCGTGCTGCCCGCCTCAGGCTTCTACGAATGGGAAACGCGCGGCCGCGTGAAGCTGCCGCAGTATTTCCAACTCGCCGGCGAGGCACCCTGCCTGCTCGCCGGTCTCTGGGAAACGTGGCGCAGCGCCGACGGCGTCGAACTCCAGACCTGCACGATCGTGACCACGCGCGCCAACGCCGTCGTCGCCGCGTTTCACGATCGCATGCCCGTGATTCTGCCGCCCGCCGCCGTCGCGCGCTGGCTCGACCCGGCCGTCAACGAACCCGCCGCCCTCGAACCCTTGCTCGTCCCCGCCGCCGCCCCGATGTCCGTCCGCGCGGTTTCCCCCCGCGTCAATTCCGTGCGCCACGACGGACCGGAAAATCTCGCGCCGCCGTCCGCATCCGACGCCGGACCGCAACTCGCGCTCGGCTTGGACTGAAACCTTGTGCGCGAGGGAGCGGTCTGCGATCACACCGTCGCCTTTCCGCCGATGTCCGCTCCGCCCGTTTGAACCTCCTCGACCGCCACCTCTTCGTCAGCGTGCTCGCCACCTGCGCGGCGGCCGTCGGCCTGTTCGCCTTCGTCGTGGCGCTGCCGAGCGTCGTGAAGGAACTGCTCGGCCCGCTGCTCGCCGGCACCATCAGCTTCGGCACCTTCGCCCACCTCGTCTGGCTCATCTTTGTTTTCGGCATCTGCTACGCCCTGCCGTCCGGCATGCTCACCGGCGTGCTGCTCACCCTCGGCCGTCTCTCCGCCGATTCCGAGATCACCGCGATGCGCTCCGCCGGCCTCAGCCTCTTCCGCATCGCGCGGCCGGTGTTTCTGCTCGGCGGCGCCGGCGCCGCCCTCGCCCTCTACATCAACCTCGAGGCCAGCCCCCGCGCCCGCATGGAATTCCAGCGCGAACTCGCCGCCGCCGTCCGCGCCAATCCCCTCAACTTCATCGTGCCGAAAACCTTCATCCGGGATTTCAAGGACAGCGTCATCTACGTCGGCGAAAAACAGGGCAACGTGCTCCGCGACATTTGGCTTTGGGAACTCGACAGCCAGCGCCGCGTGCAGCGCCTCGTCCGCGCCGAATCCGGCCGCATCGATTACGACGAAGCGACGAACAGCCTCGTGCCGACTTTGCTGCGCGCGAAAACCGAGGAACGCGATTCCGACAACCCCGAGGATTTCTCGAAATCTCCGCGCGCTCCCTCCGTGGACAAAGCCGCCGATCTGCGCATCCCGCTCGACGGCTACCTCAGCCGGAAAAACTACCGGATGAAAATCGACTGGATGCCGCTCGAGGACCTGCGCGCCGAACAGGCCCGCCTCGCCGCCGCGCCGTTGCCGCCGCCCGCCGAGCAGAAAGAGCATTTCCGGAAAATCACGGAATCGAAATTGATTCTGCAGGAACGCTTCAACCTGTCCCTCGCCGTCCTCTCCTTCGCCCTCATCGGCGTGCCCCTCGGCATCAAGGTCTCGCGCCGCGAAACCTCCGCCAACCTCGGCCTCGCCCTCGGCCTCGTCCTCGGTTTCTACCTGCTCACCGTCATGATCAAGGCCCTCGACGAACGGCCCGCGCTCCACCCCGAGCTGCTGCTCTGGCTGCCCAACCTCGCCTTCATCGGCCTCGGTCTCTGGCTCTTCTCGCGCATCGACCGCCGCTAGCCGGAAGGCCGCGGCGGCCTTTCGGCCGTTGAAAGTTGAAAGGTGAAAGTTGAAAGACCGATCCGCTGACCGGGCTGCCTTCGCGCGCTCGATTCCGTTCTTTTAACCTTCAACTCGAATCTTTCAACCGCCGGCGCCCGGCGCCGGCAGCGGCACGGCCACCGTGCCGCTGCGGCCATCGATCTCGGCGTAACCCTGATCGATCACCGGCACCGAATCCCGTTTTTCCAAGATTCGCCGCGCCGCCTCTTCGAGCCGCACGAACTCCACGCCGCCTGCTTTCGCCCCAGCCAAGAAGTCGCGGAACAGCTGCCGCCTCCCCATGCCTTCGATTTCCGCATGCAACGTAAACACGTTGAGCCGATCCGCCCGCAGGCTCGCCAACAGGTGCGGCACGATGGCCGTGTCGGGAAATTCCGGCCGGCCCATCAATTCGTCCAAGGTCGGCAACGTCGTCGGCATCTCGAGCGTGCGGAACACCCGCCCACCGTGCCGCGGGAAAAACGGCACCTCGCCCCGCGTGTCGCTGCCGTAGAGCAAATCCGCGCCGTCGTAGGCCGCCCGGCTGGCCGCGTTGCTCTGCCAACCCGCCGCCCCCGCCGTCCGCGCCTCGTTCCCGAAAATCCGGCGAAACTCCGCCCGCGCGGCGCCGAACTCCGCCGCCGTCTCCGCCGGCGTCATGCGCGCGAGATGATCCTGCCAGCGGTAATGGTTGAAACCATGGATCCCGATTTCGAAACCCGCGTCGCGCACGGCGCGCAGCGTCGCGGCATTGCGCCGCCCGATGTGCGGCGCCGGCAGCAGCGTGCCGTTGAGCAAGGTGCGCAGCCCGTACAGTTCCAGCACGCTCGTGCGGCTGACTTTCCGGAAAAAACCCGGCCGCAGCACGCGCGTGATCGCGCGCCCCGTCTGGTCCGGCCCCAGTGAAAACAAAAACGCCGCCGGCACGCCCGCCGCCCGGCATTCCGCGACCAGGTTCGGCACGCCCTCGCGGGTACCGCGGTCCGTATCGACGTCGACCTTGAGCGCGAGTTGCACGGTTTTCGCTCAGACCAGCCGGTAATCTTTGTGCGCGAGGTGGTACTCGAGCGTGCGCCGGATCGCATCCTTCAGATTCACCTTCGGCTCCCAACCCAGCCGCGCCTCCGCCGCCGCGATCGACGGCACGCGGTGCCGGATGTCCTGGTAGTACTTGCCGAAATACGCCTCCGCCGGCACCTCGACGGTCCGCGCCGCCGCCGCGTGCTCGCGGTAATCCGGGAATTCCGCAAACGCCGCGATGATCAGCTGCGCGAGATCGGCCACGGTCACGTTGTTCGCCGGATTGCCCAGATTGAAGATCTGCCGCGAGGCGCAGCCGCCTTGGTTCTCGATGATGCGCAGGAGCGCATCGATGCCGTCGTCGATGTAGGTGAACGACCGGCTCTGGCTGCCGCCGTCGACCAGCTGCAGCGGTTTCTTGAAGATCACGTTCGAGATGAACTGCGTGAACAGCCGCGAACTGCCTTCCTTCGGTTCCATCACTTCGTCGAGCTGCGGCCCGATCCAGTTGAAGGGCCGGAACAGCGTGTAGTCGACGCCGTCGCGCACGCCGTAGGCATAGATCACGCGGTCGAGCAGCTGCTTCGAACAGGCGTAGATCCAACGCTGCCGCTCAATCGGCCCGTAAACCAAGGGGCTCGAATTCTCGTCGAGCACGTCGTCGGGACTCATTCCGTAAACCTCGGAGGTCGACGGAAAGATGATCCGCTTCCGGTACTTCGCGCACTTCCGCACGATCTCGAGGTTGGCCTCGAAATCCAATTCGAAGACCCGCAGCGGATCGCGCACGTACTGGATCGGGTTCGCGATCGCGACGAGCGGGATCACGACGTCGCATTTCTTGATGTGGTACTCGATCCATTCGCGGTTGATCGTGATGTCGCCTTCTAGAAACGAGAACCGGCTGTGGCCGAGGCTGTCCGCGAGTTTGTGCGACCCGACATCCATGCCGAAGACTTCCCAATCCTTCTGCGCCAAGATCGCCCGCGTGAGCGAGCTGCCGATGAAGCCGTTGGCGCCGAGAATCAGGATGCGGAGAGGCGGGGTCGGGAACGGGGAACGGGTCATGGTTTTGTCTTCAAAGGTTCATGCCGGCGGAGAGGACCGGGGCGGCGCCCGGACCGCGCCACTCGGTGCGCGTCAATTCAAGGGCGCCGTCGCCGGTCGCCACCGTGAGCGGATCGACGCCGAGCACCTCGCCCGGCCGGCCCCGCCGCCCGGCCGTCGCCGGCGAATCCGGTTCCGCCCACCACACCATCAGCCGCCCGCCGGCCATCTCGGCGAACGCGCCCGGATACGGATCGGTCACGGCGCGGATCAGGTTGAAAATCCGCCGCGAGCCCTGCGTCCAGTCGATGCGGCCGTCCTCGGGCTTGCGGCCGGAAAAATACGTCGCCTGCGTCTCGTCCTGCGGGGTCTCCGGTGCGTTGCCCGCCAGCAACGCGTCCAATTGCCGCGCCAGCACGCGCCGGCCGCAGGGCAGGACTTTGCGGAAAGCCTGCTCCGCCGTGTCCCGCGGCCCGATCTCGACGCCCTCCCGGTCGACGACGGCGCCCGCGTCCGCCTTCGTCACCATGCGGTGCAGCGTCATGCCGATGCGCGTTTCCCCGTGCAGCACCGCCCAGTTGATCGGCGCCCGCCCGCGGTACTTCGGCAGCAGCGAGCCGTGCAAATTGAACGCCCCGAGCCGCGCCAGCCCCAGAATCTTCGTCCCGATCATGTGGCGGTAGTAGACCGAAAGGATCAGGTCGGGCTGCAGCGCCGCGAAACGCGTCCGCCATTCCGGCGTGTTCACGTTCTCGGGCGTGTACACCGGGATCGCCCGCTCGCGCGCCGCCGCCGCCGGCGTCCGGAACCAGATCTTTTCGTTCGGATTGTCCTCGTGGGTCACGAGCGCGACGACGTTCACGCCGCGTTCCAGCAGCAGCGCCAGCGCCTCGGCGCCGACTTCGCTGTATCCGAAAAAAAGCACGCGGGGAGAGGCCATGTCCGGGAGCATCAATTCGCCCGCCGCCCGCCCGCCGCGGCGTCGAGCACGCGCGCCAGCCGGGCCGTCAGCACCTCCGCCGTGTACGGCGCAAACGCCGCGGCCGCCACCGGCACCGCGCAATTGCAGGCACCGCCGTACCAGCCCTGCGCCACGCGGACGACGGCGGCGGCGTCACCGGGCGCGTCGAAATCCGCCCGGAAACCCGCGCCGACCTCCGCCGCGAACCGCGCCACCGCGCTCCCGCGCCGGTACACCAGCAGCAGCGGCCGGCCGGCCAGCACGTAGGGGAAAATCTTGGACGCCGCGTACGTCGCGTCGTCGGAACCGACCGCCATCAGCGCATGGGCGTGCCGCAGGTAATGCAGCGTATCGAAGTACGGCACCCGGTACCGGTGTTCGCGCACCTGATCGGCGACGCCCTCCGCCCGCGCCATCGGCAGCACGCTGTCCTCCCCGAGCGGCGGCGGCGCATAGCCGGTCCCGATGAAGTGGAGGCGAAGCCGCGCGGCGGCCGCCGGCTGCTCGCGCCGGAACCGGGCCAGCGCCCGGAACACGATCGTCAGCGCCCCGGCCATGTCCGGACCGCAGCGGCCCGTGTACACGTGGTGGACATTGCCGTCGTCGAAATCGATCAGCGGCTGCGCGGGCCGGTAGCCCTCGAGCGCCGCAAAATCCGCCGCCGCCGCGCCGAACGGCAGCACCTCCACCCGCGCCGGATCGAACCACGGGTAAAGGCGCCCGAGCATTTCCGCGTAGGCCGCGGACACGGCGACCACGCCGGCCGCCCCGCGCAACGCCCCCGGCTCGAGGCGTTTCGCCCCGCGCTGGCTGAGCGCGTATTTCCAGGGTCCGCCCGGCGGCCGCGTGCCCGTGCGCGCGTAGTAGTCGTTCACCCAAGGATCCTGGTAATCGAGCACGTAGGGTACGCCGAATTTTTCCCGCCACCCCGGCCCCAGACCGAAGGCGGAAAACTGCGTCGTGCTGAACAACACCGCGTCGTGCCGCCGCGCCGCCAGCTCCGCCGCCCCGGCCGCCGCCAGCGCCCGCCCGCAGCGCCACCAGAGATTGCCCACGCCGGCCCAGCGCGTCCACGCGGCGGAGACGCCGCCGCTCCGGACCACGCGGATGTCGGCCGGATACGTCGCTTCCAGCCGCGGCTCCCGCACGCCGCCCTCGACCAGGCCGGGCTCGACCGCGAGCACGGTCGGCTCCCAGCCCTGCGCCCGGAGGTGCGGCAACGCCAGCCGCACGCGCTGCATGTCGGGCGCGTTCACCGGCGGGAAATGCGGCGAGACAATGAGGACGCGTTTCATCGGCGCCGGGGTTGCGGACGTTTCACCGTTTCACCTCGAGCAACTCGCGCACGTGGTAGCGCTGCCGCGCCCGCAGCACCTGGTAGGCGCGGCCGACGTACTCGCCGATCAGCCCGATGCCGACCATCGTCACGCTGATCAGGAAAAACAAAATGCCGAAGAGGGTGAACAGCCCGCCTTCCTCCGGCCCGATGAAAATCCGCCGCGCCGCCAGCACCAGCACGAGCAGGAAACTGCCCGCCGCGCTCGCCAGCGCGAACATCGTGAACAGCTGCAGCGGCGCCAGCGAGAAGCCCGTGATCAGGTCGAAGTTCAGCCGGATCAGCCGGTACAGCGAATAGTTCGAAACGCCCGCGTGCCGCTCCTCGTGCTTCACGCCCACCTCCGTCGGCTTCGCCGCAAACGTATACGCCAGCGCCGGAATGAAGGTGTTCGCCGCGCCGCTGCCCACGATCGCGTCGACGATCGCGCGCGAATACGCGCGCAGCATGCAGCCCTGGTCCGTCATCCGGATATTGGTCGTGCGCTCGCGCACGAGGTTGATCAGCCGCGACGCCCAGGTGCGGAAAAACGAATCCTGCCGGTCGAGCCGGTACCCGCCGACATAGTCGTGCCCCGCCGCCATCGCCGCGAGCAGCGCCGGGATTTCCTCGGGCGGATTCTGCAGATCGGCGTCGAGCGTCACGATCGCCGCCCCGCGCACCCGCTCGAAGGCCGCCATGATCGCCATGTGCTGGCCGTAGTTGGCGTTGAAATCGATCACCCGCGTCGTGTCCGGCCGCGCCGCATGCTGCGCCCGCAGCAGCGCGAGCGAGCCGTCCGCGCTGCCGTCGTTGGTGAAGATCACCTCGTAGCTGCGGCCCAGCGCATCCAGAACCGGATACAGCCGGGCGAAGAGCAGGGGCAGGTTCGCCGCCTCGTTGTAGACGGGGATCACGACCGAGAGGTCGACGGTCGGCGCGGCGGGCTCGCTCATGGCTTCGCGTGGCGCCGCAGGATGTCCGCCAGCGTCGCGACGACGCGCGCGACGTCGGCCTCCGTCATCGCCGGGAACAGCGGCAACGTCAGGATATTGCGGCCGGTTTTCTCCGCGACCGGGCAGTCGCCTTCCTTCCAGCCCAGCCGGCGGTACACCGCGAACAGATGGATCGGCGGATAGTGCACGCCGCTGCCGATGCCCGCCGCCTGCAGCTGCGCCATCACGTCGGCCCGGCGCACCGTCAGCCGCTCCTCCGGCAGTACGACCTGGAACATGTGCCAATTGGTCTGGGTGAAATCGGCCGGCGGCAGGCCCAGGCCCAGCGCGGCCACCTCCGGCGCGGCCAGCGCGGCGAAATACGCCCGCGCCAATTCGCGGCGGCGGGCGTTGAAGGTTTCCAAGTGCGGCAACTGCCCGAGGCCCACGCGCGCGGCGACATCGGTGAGGTTGAATTTCCCGCCGACGACCTCGACTTCCATCCCGTCCGTGCCCGAACGCACCACACCCTGCAGGCGATACTGCTCCGCCAACTTCGCCTCGCGCTCGTCGTTCAGCACGAGGGCGCCGCCCTCGATCGTCGTGATGTTTTTGTTCGGATGGAAACTGAAGGAAACGAAATCGCCCTCCGTGCCGATGCGGCGGCCCCGCCAATTGCTGCCGAAGGCCTGGGCCGCGTCCTCGACGACGCGCAGGCCGTGCCGGCGCGCGATCGCGTAAAGGCGGTCGCGGTCGACCGGCAACCCGGCGAGGTCTACGGGCAGCAGCGCGCGCGTCGCCGGCGTGATCGCGGCCTCGACGCGGTCGAGGTCGAGATTCCGCGTCACCGGATCGATATCGACGAAGACCGGCCGCGCGCCGACCGCGAGAACGACGTTGCTCGTCGCGACCCACGACAACGGCGTCGTGATCACCTCGTGCCCCGGCCCGATGCCCGCGATGCGCAGCGCGATCTCCATCGTGCAGGTGCCGGAATTGAAGGCGCGCACCGGCCGCCCGCCGCAGGCCGCGGCGAGCTGCGCCTCGAATTCCTTCACCTTCGGCCCGGACGTGATCCAGCCGGAACGCAGCACCTCGGCGACACCGGCAATGGTCGCATCGTCGATCGTGGGCCGCGTGAGGGGCAAAAAGGGCGCGGACATGTCAGGGGCGATTGCTGAGGAGGCTGTAAACCGGCGTATCCGCAATCAAATGATAACGGAACGCCGCGTCCGCGAAGACCGATTCCGCGTGCCGCTGGTCGCGTTTGCGTACGACGAGCCAGAGCCGCTCCGGGCCGGCCCAGCGCCGCCGCAACTCCGCGTCCGTGACGAAGCGGCGCGCGCGTTCCTCCGCGTCGAGAAACTGGATCTGCAATTCGTCTTTGTAGCCCACGAGCCCGACCGGCCTTTCGCTGTAGTACACGAAGTCGTGCAAAAACATCCAGTAGTGGAAAACGGGTTCGCCGGCCGGGATGCGTTCGCGGGCGACCAGCCCGAGTTCCTTCGCTCCCGCCCGCGCGAAATGCGGCGAAGCCAAGACGAGGCCGCCGTAGAATATCGCCATCGTGAACAGCAGCGCGCCCACGCCCGCGGCCGCGCCGCGCAACTTCGCCGCCCACGGCGCAAAGACGCCGCCCGCCGCCAGCACCGCCGCCAACCCGAACGCATACGGCCGCAACGCCGCGACCTGCGCCGGGTCGCGGATCAACCCCGGTTTCAGCACCGCGAAAATCAGCGCCACCGCGAGCAGCCCGGCAAAAAACGCCCACGCGCCGAACCCGAACCGCAGCCGCGGCCGCGCCGCCGCGCCTTCGTCCCACCGCCGCGCCAGCCACGCGCCGACCAGCAGCGCGAGCGGCGGCAGCGCGGGCAGGATGTACGGGATCAGTTTCGACTGCGACTTCGTGAAGAAGAGCACAATGAAGGCCGCCCACGTGACGAAGAACCACGCGTCCGCATTCTCCTTCCGCCGCGCCCAGCCCCCGGCCAGCGACTCCCGCAACGCCGCCGGCAGAAACCCCGTCCACGGCATCAATCCCAGCAGCAGCACCGGCCCGAAAAACCACACCGGCTCCTCGCGCAAATGGCCCGTCGACGTGAACCGCTCCCAATGCTCCTGCACAAAATAGAACTGCGCCCACTCCGGGTGCCGCAGCGCCGCCAGCACGTGCCACGGCGCCGCCAGCGCCAGAAACAGCGCGATGCCCGTCGGCAAATGCAACGGCCGCAGCCGCGCCCATTGGTTGAAGATCAGCAGCCAGAGAAACATCACCGCCCCCGGGATCAGAAATCCGATCAGCCCTTTAGCCAACGTCGCCAGCGCCGCGCTCGCATACAGGCCGAGAAACAACAGCTGCCGTTTCCGCCCCGCCGGTTCGCGCACGCCCAGCCAGAAACAGACGAGCGTCGCGCTCATCAGCACCGACACCGCCATGTCGAGCAGCAGAATCCGCGCGAGGCCGAAGTACAGCAGCGAGGTTCCGAGCACCGCCGCCGCCAACAGGCCCGCCCGCCGGCCCGCGAAACTCCGGCCGGCCGCATACAGCAGCAGCACGCCGCCCAGGCCGAACAGCGCCGGCGTCAGCCGCGCCGCAAATTCCCCCGGACCGAACAGCGTCCGCGCCAACCCCACCGTCCAATAGACCAGCGGGGGTTTCTCGAAATAGGGGACGTCGTTCAGGTACGGCCTCACCCAGTCCCCGCGCGCCAGCATCTCGCGCGGAATCTCCGCGTAGCGCGATTCGTCGGGATTCGCCAGCGGCAGCCGGCCGAGCAGAAACAGGTAGAGCAGGCCGAAGCCGAGCAGCAGCCAGCGAATATCGCGGGCGGCACTCGGGGCGGGGCCGGGGTCGTTCGCCGTCGTCATGCGCTCCGAATCAGCTACCGCCCGCGGCAACGCCGCCAAGGCGATAATGCGGCCGGGGACAGTTTCGGAATCGGTGGCGCGGGAAAACAAGGCCGGCATCTTCGCGCCCCCGCATGAAGGCGGAGTGAACGCCGCATGAACCCGTGTTCATTCGCCGCGCGCGGAAAATATTGTCGCCGCCGCCGCGGCCCCGGGGCCATAACCGCCGCCCCATGGCTCCGGCGAAATCCTTCACGTTCATCGGCGGCGCGGACGATTTTCTCGTCGGCCGCCTCGGCAAGGAACGTTACGAGGCCCTCGCCGCCGAAATCACCGACGAATTCGCCCGCGAGACCGTCAACGGCTTCGCCGCCAATGTCGGCGAGGTCGAATCCGCGATCAACCGCTTCCGCGACGCCGTCCAGACCGTCTCGATGTTCGGCGGCCGCCGGCTCGTCTGGCTGAAGGACGTCAACTTCCTCGCCGACTCCGTCACCGGCCGCGCCGAAAGCACCCTCAGACTCGTCGAGGATCTGCAGGCCCTGCTCGCCGCCGCCAATCCCGCCGACACCGCCATCTTGATCACGGCCGCGCCCGTCGACCGCCGCCGCTCGTTCCCCAAGTGGTGCGAGAAAAACGCCGACTTCACCCTCGTGGGCGGCGATGCCGACAGCGCCGGCGAAGCCCTGGCCGGAGTCGCGCTCGCCGAGGCGAAATCCCTCGGCGCCGCCTTCGCCCCCGGCGCCGTCGAGCTGATGCTCGCGAAAGTCGGCGCCAACACCCGCCTCATCGTCGAGGAAACGCGCAAGCTCGCGATGTACGCCGGCGAAGGCGCGCGCATCGAGGAGGCGCATGTCGCCGAACTCACGCCCAACGTCGCCGAAGGCGATTTCTTCGAGGCGGCCGAAGCCTTCTTCAGCGGCGACCTGAAGTGGACGCTCGCCGCGCTCCACCGGCATTTCTTCTCCGGCGGCGACGCCCGCCCGATCCTCAGCGCCCTGCAGAACCGCAACCGCATCCTGCTCCAGGTCCGCGCCCTCGTCGACGCCGGGGCCGCCCGCCTCGGCCCGCGCGGGCTCGACGGCCTGCCCCGCGCCGCCTCGCTGTACGGCACGCACTTCGTCGGCGCGACCGAGAAGAGCTCCTACAATCTCTTCAGCCAGAACGCCTGGTACGTCGGCAAACTCGCCGGCAGCGCCAAACTGCCCGCCTTGAAACGCCTGATCGACAACCAGCAGGAATTCATCGCCGCCTTCGAGGAAATCGTCCGCCGCTCCCACGAGCAGGAAGACGTGCTCCGCGAAATGTCCGTCCGCTGCCTCGCGTCCTGAACCCCAGGCCCGCCCGCGGCCACCCCCAACGCCCCTCGGCTTCCGGACTTCACAAAACGGAATTCACGCAAACTCACGGGCAGAAAATCGCCTCATCCGGGCCCATCCGTGAAATCTGCGGTCAAACTCCGAAAGCTCGGGGCGCTTGACCTCACTCGTCCTTTTTCCGCTCCGGCAAGGGCGCCGGTTTCGGCGGCGCCACCGCCGCGGGCGTCTTGAACTCCAGCCGCCGCCGGTCCGGATCCCGCACGAACAAGCTGCGGCCGCCGTGCACCCACGTCGTTTCCCGCTCCACCGGCACATTGCATTTCGCGAACCACTTCTTCCACAGCTCGTAGCCGTCGGGCTCGATCGTGAACGTCAACGTCGCCGGCGCTTCCTCCGCGGCCGCCGTCGCCATCGGCGCGATCGACCCTTCGCGTTTCACCAGCACCAGCACGCCGCCGTCGCCGGTATCGAATTCCGCATAGCGCCCCGCGTCGCCGTCGCGCGCCTGCAGCCGCACGCTTCCGCCGTAGAACGCCGCCGCCCGCGCCACGTCCTCCACCAGCAGCACGGTCTGCGGCCCGCCGTCGAGCCGGGGAATGTCGGGACGCTTGCGCACGGTCGGCCACCATGGCCAAAACTTCCGTGGCTGCAAACCGCGATCCTTGCACCCGCGGCCTTCCGTCATCCGTATCTCTTTCGTATGCTCCGCCGTCTCGTGTCCCTCTGCCTGCTCGGACTCGCCACGGTCCTCCCGTCGCACTCCGAATCCGCCGCCGACCTCGTCCGCGCCGGCCTCGCCGCCGAAGCCAACCGCGAGGTCCGCCGCGCGTTGGACCTGTTTCTCGCCGCCGAAAAAGCCGCCCCGCCCGACGGCTTTCTCCTCCAGAAAATCGCCCAGCAATACTCCGACCTCACGCCCGAGCTCCCGACCAAGGAGGAGAAACGCACCTCCGCCGAACGCGCCCTCGCCTACTCCCAGCGCGCCGTCGCCGCCGATCCGAAGAACGCCGTCAACGTCCTCTCCGTCGCCGTCTCCTACGGCAAACTCGCCGTCTACAGCGACACCCGCGACAAGGTGCGCTACTCCCGCTTCGTGCTCGAAAACGCCGAACGCGCCCTCGCCCTCGACCCGGCTTACGCCTGGGCCCACCACGTCGCCGGCCGCTGGAACTACGAGGTCGCCACCCTCGGCGCCACCGCCCGCTTCTTCGTCCGCCTCTTCTACGGCGGCCTGCCCGAAGCGTCCGTCGCCACCGCCGTCCGCCATCTGCGCCGCGCCCTCGAACTCGAGCCCGGCGAATTGCAGCACCACCTCGAACTCGGCTTCGCCCTCCTCGCCGCCGGCGACCCAGCCGCCGCCCGTGCCGCCTGGCAACACGGCCTCGGTCTCCCGTCGAAAGGCATCCACGACGAACCCGCCAAGGCCCGCGCCCGCGCCGCCCTCGCCGATCTCGGACCCGCCTGAATTCCCTGCGAATTGCGGCCCCGGACGCGGCGCGGCCTTTACCCCGGGACCGCGATCGCCTTTCTTCCCCGCCGATGGCCGACACCGACGACCCGCCGCGGAAACACTACCAGCTGAAGCCGCGCGAATTCGAACGGATGAACGCCGCGCCGGTCGCCGCCGACGCCTCCGGCCCGGCCGCCGCTTCGCCCCCGGGTCAGCCCGATTCCGGCCCCATCGATGTCCGCGATCTCGCCCGGCTCGCCGCCACCGGCCAACCCCTGCTCTCGCCCCGCCGCGAACCCACCGCCGGTCGCACCGATGTCCACGGCGTCCTCCGGGAAAACCTCGCCCGCGCCAACGCCGCCGGCCTCAACGACGTCGTCCTCCCCCCGCCCCCGTCCTCGCGCCGCAAACGCGACTACTGGTTTTTGCTCTGCGCCGGCAACGGCAGCCTCGCCGGCCTCGTCTTTCTCCTCGGGCTGAATCCCATGACCGTGATCTTCGGCCTCGCCGGCCTCGTCGTCTTCACCGTCGGCCTCACGTGGATCATGTGGTTCGTCATGGACCACTACTGAAAACGCGGCGTGAACCGCCGCGTTTTCAAAGTTTGGAGTTCGGGTTTCGGAGTTTCGGAAATTTGAAATTGGAGTTTCGGAAATTCCCCGCGCCTCGAATTGCCCTTTCGGCAACACGGCCCGGATTCGCCGGTTCCGATCTTTCAACTTTCAACTTTCACCCTTCAACCGGCCGCGCCGCGCCGCGCGGCGCGGCCTTCGCCACCAATTCCCACATCAGCACCGCGGCCGCGACCGACACATTGAGCGACTCGACCGCGCCGCCGCCGGGGATCGTCACCAGCCGGCTGCACGCCGCCGTGAGTTCCGGCGCCAAGCCGTGCTCCTCGTTGCCCAAAATCAACGCCACCGGCTTCGTCTCCGCCCCGCGCTTGCCCGCGGCCTCCGGCCGCCCGCCGCGCGTCGCCGCCCCGACCACTTCGAAACCCGCCGCCTTCAACGCCGCGGCAAACGGCACCAGCGCGGGCACCGTCCACACTTCGACGTGGTCGAGTCCGCCTTCCGCCACGCGGAACGCCGCATCCGTCGGCCGCGCCGCCGCCGGGTCGTCCGGAATCACGATCCGCGGCACGCCGAAAAACGCCGCCGTGCGCGCGATGGCCCCGAGATTGTGCGCGTTGCCGATCCGATCGAGCACCAGCAGCGCCTCGCCGCGCCGCCCCCACTTCGCCGCGTCCTCCGCCGTCGCGGACCGCAGCGCCGGCGGCGTCACCACCGCGACAATCCCGCCGTGGTGCACCGTGCCCGCCACCTTTTCCAATTCGGCCGGCTCGACGCAGCGGTAGATCTTTTTCTTCTGCGCCAGCACCTTGCTGATCACGCCGACCTGCCGCCCCGTCGCGTAGTCGAAAAACAGCCGCTGGATCGAATCCGGGTCCTTGGCGAAACGCGCGCGCACCGCCGTGAGGCCGCAGACTTTCAATTCGTGCCGCGCCGGACCGCTGCGCGAACCCGGCAAATCGTGCGCCGGGGCCGCCGGCGGCGGCGCCGCAAATTCATCCGGCCCGCCGGTCTCGCCGCGTGCCCGCGGCCGCGCCGCCAGCGGAGCCGGCCGCGGTTCCGGCGATCGGCGCAACGCCGGCCGTTCATCGCCGCCGCGAAAAGGAAATTTGCTCATGCCCAAGCCTGCGCAGCCCCCCGCCACAAAACCAAACAAAACCGCGCCGGAGCGGAGGGTCACAGTGATTGGGTCACAGAGGACACGGAGGAGGGGAAGAGGAGGTCACAGAGTACAATACCGCTCAGCGCGGAGACGCACCCGGCCCGGCAAAACATCGTCGCCGTCGAAGTCCGCAGCAGCCTCCGTGACCTCCGTCTCCTCCCTCTGTGCCTTCTGTGTCCAATCCCTCCGCACCGCCCGCGACCCCGTTTCCGTTCCTTCAACTTTCACCTTTCAACCTTCAACTACCGCGAACTTCCCCGATCAAAGTGATCTCCTCGCGATCGTGATAGAGGTGCCGGATTTTCGTCCCCGGCGCATACCGCACGAGCGGCGAATCCGGCGCCCGCAATTCGCGCAGCAAGCCCACCGCATCGACGCGCCCGAACTTCAGATTGATCACAAAGCGCCGGCACCACCGCCGCGCCAACCACGGTTCCACGAGTTGCCGCAACACGTGGTGCGGCTCCTCCACCAGATCGCAGAACAGCCAGTCGAAAACCTGCCCCTCCGCCGGCGCATACCGGAACGCGTCCTCCCGCCGGTGCTCGATCTGCGGGTGGTCCAGCGCGCCGCCCTTGAGCGGCCCGTTGTCGAGCGCGAGCACCTGCGCCCCGCGCTTCGCCGCACTGAAACTCCAGCCGCCCGGCGCCGCCCCCAGGTCGCACACCGTTTCGCCCGCCGCCGGCTCGCATCCAAATACCGCATACGCTTCCTCGACCTTGAGATACGACCGCGAGGGCGCCCGGTCGTCGTCCGCCATCCGCCGCTGCCCGTGGCTCAACAGATCGCGCGTCGCATAGGCCCGGCCGAAATCGACGAAGAACACCCCCAGCCCGCGGAACGCCCCCGCCCCGCGCGGCGCCTCCGCCACGGCCAATTTCGCCACCCGGCCGAGTTTCTTTTTCAGGATTTCGCCGAACGCCGACTCCACCGCCCCGAGCCGCCGCCCCAACCCGACCAACTCCTGCGGCCCCAGCCAAAGATTCGGCCACGCGCCTTCGATGCGCTCACCGCGCAGGCTGCCGAGAAAAAACTCCGCGACCTGCGCCGCGAGCGCGTTGACCGACTCGCCCTTCACCTCGACCGGCGCCGCGAAAGCCAAATTGCAAAAGGCCAACTCCGGCCCGCCCGCCGGCAACGCCGCCGCCGTGCGCACCCAGCCCGGACCCCGCTCCGGCACCGTGGCGCCGTGCACTTCCGTCAGCTCGCGCGCGAGCAAATCCTCGAATCCGGCCTGGCAGGTAAACAGCACGCCGCGACGCTGCTTCCCTCCCGCCCGACCGCCACAAAAAACCGTCCCGCCGCAAAGTAACCTATTGGGTTACTTTGCCGCGGCGTCGCCGGCTCGCGTTTCAAGTTCCGTCGCCGGCTGGGAAACGGAATTCCCCTCCGGGCTTGGTCTGCCTATTGCCGGCCCGGCATCCCGCTGCCGCCCGGAGCGTAAGGCGAGATAGGCCGCGGATTGAACCGAAGTCTGCTTCGCGGAAAACGGTCTCCGGCCACCGCCTCCCTGCGCTCCCTTCGGCGCCTGCTGATTTCGCTGCGCGGGCTCCTCGCCATGGCAACGATGCGCCCCACCGCGCCATCGCGGGATTGCCTCACCCGGAGAGATGCTCCGAACATTTTGCACCCCTTCCCGCCGATGCTCCGTCTCTCGTCTTCGTTCAGTCCGCGTGCGTTCACCTGCCTGCTTTTCCTCGGCGGGCCGATTTCCCTCCCGCTGAGTGCGCAAGAGACCCGACCCAAGCCGGCCGCCGCCCCCAAGGTCCTCACCCTCGACGAGCACCGCACGGCTGCCGCCGCCGGCAATGCCGAGTCCATGTATCGGCTCGGCCTCGCCGACATCCAGCGCCGGCAGCTCGAGAGCAACCAGCAGACCGGCCCGTACTGCAATGACCCGCAGCGCAACGCCACGGACTTCCGTTGGATCATGTCCGCGGCGCGCGCCGGCCACCCCGGGGCGCAGTTCCTCGCCGCCACCCACTGGCTCTCGGCCGAAACCGCCGCCGGCAAAAGGACGTGGCTGGAGAAGGCCGCGGCCCAAGGCCATGTCACCGCCAAGGAGCGACTGGCCGCCGACAACAAGGCCGCCGTCGGCCAGCTCTCGGCTGACGCGGCTGAAGCCAAAGCTGCCGCCGAGGACGAAAAACTCGCCGAAGCGAAAGACCCCGACGCCGCCTACCGCGCCCTGCGCCGTCGCATCGGGCAGATCGCCAAGGCGATCTCCGAGAACTTCGTCGCGCAGCAGCGGGGCCAGCGAGTGGCCGGACCGCCGCCCCAAATGGGCCAGATGGATGGCGATATGACGAAGTGGGCGGATACGCTCGTGGAGGCCGGCCATCCGGCCGGTGCATCGCTCATCTATGGGTGGTGCAGCGACACCCAGCCGCGGCTTGCCTACCTCGCCCTGCTGCTGAGGAGAGAATTGACGACTTTGCATCCCGACCTGGCGCTGAAGGAGGGCGCACCGGGAATCGAGTCGCCGGCCGGTTGGGCCAAGGCGCAAGAGCTGCTGCGGACCAAGCTGGCGCCGGCGTTGCGCACCGAGATCGAGGGCACGGCAACCCGGCTTTTCGCCAGCCCGGGTTGGCTGGTCTCCTACGGGATTAACTTTTTGAAGGGCCGGAGCGGTTACCCGCAGGACTACGACCAAGCCGTGCGCCTGTATCGGAAGGCGGCGGACGCCGGGAGTTCCGCCGCGACCTACAACTTGGCCACCTGTTACTGGTCCGGTCTCGGCGTGCCGCGGGACCAACCGGCGGCTTACGACCTGATGAAGAAGGCCCAGGCCATGGGCTGCAAGGAAGCCGCACAGGGCATCGCGGTTGCGGAGAAGGACCCGGCGTTTGCCCGGCTCCTCGCCAACCGGCAGAACCAAGCCGATGCGTGGGATCTCGCGCATGTCGACGGCGAACTGCTCCAGCGCGCGCTCTCCGGGGAGGCCAAAGCGCAAAGCGCCATCGGCCTCGCCTGCGTTGAAGGGAAACAGGTTCCGCAGAATTACGACCGCGCCTTTTATTGGCTGAGCCGCGCGGCCGAAAAAGAGCAGCCCGGCGCCTTGCATAACCTCGGGATGATGTTCGCCAAAGGCTATGGTCGCCCCGCCGATCAAGCGGCGGCTTTCGGCTACTACCTGAGGGCGGCGCAGACGGGTCTGGCGGTGAGCCAGTATAACGCGGGGATAAACCTCTTGAAGGGCGAAGGGGTGCCGACCGACGTGCTGGCGGGTCATGATTGGATCAAGCGGGCCGCCGACCAAGGTCATGCGATGGCGAAGGACGCCTACGCGAAGATCTCCGCCACCCCGGACATGAAGCTGCTCCTCGCGCAACGGGAGGAAGCGGCGACCAAGGGTAAACTGGGCAAAAATGCCGCCGCCGGCCCCGGTGCCGCCCCAGCGCCAACGGCTCCGGTGCTCGACGGCAAGGTGGCGGCCCTGAATCCGGGCACGTTCGCCGCCTTGCAAAGGATCAAAACTTGAATTCCGGCCCCCTGACCGAGGTGGATGCGAAGGAACTGAAGAAGGCGATTCTGGCCGATGACGGCAAAGTCGACGCCGCGGAACGCGACCTGCTCGCGGAAATGACCCAAAGCAAGTTCCGTCGCATCGAAGTCCAGGCCGCCGGAGCGAAGCCGGACGCGACCCCGGTCGCGCTCTATCCGGTCTCGGCCAAAACCAAGAAAGTGTTGCAAGACCTGTTACAGTAGAAACCGGATTCCGCGTCGGAATGGATTCGGGGGGCCGCCGGATTTGGCGCCCTCTGCCGCGATGCGAAGGTTTCGCCCGCGGCCGAAGGCGAGGCTCTGCGGGATCCGGCCGGAAAATGTGCGCTCGAAGGGGAACGGAGCAACCAGCCCAACAGCTACAAGCTCCTGCGCGACCCGCTCGGGCGTAAGTACGTTTGCAGCAATTCCCCGGGCAACGGCATGAACGCGGGCCGCGACCTCACGACGGCGGCAGCTTCGCCAGCGCGGCGCGGACGGTTTCGCTGTTCGGTGCCAGGACCAGCACTTTTTCATAGCGCGCCCGCGCTTCGGCCGTGCGGCCCATTTTCGCCAGCACCCGCGCCGCCGCCGCCTGCGTACCCGCGTGCTCCGGCTTCAAGGCGCACGCCGCCTCGTAGTGCCGCAACGCGCCCGCGAAGTCCTCCGCGCGCTCCGCAATCTGCCCCAGTTCCTGTTCGCCGATCAACGGCACCAGCGCGTGGATCCGCTGCGCAAACTCGCGCGCTTTCTCGCTGCTGCCGCCCGCAATTTCCGGCGCGTTCGAATAGTACCGCGCCAAACCGATCAGCCCGCCGATGTGCTTCGGATCGAGCTCCACCGCCTTAGCGTAGGCCTTGCGCATTTTGCCCGAGAGCAGCGCCAGCTGCATGAAGTTCGCGCCGCGCATCTGCTCGGCCACCGCCGTCCCCACCGCGACGTGATAGTCCGGCTGCGTCGGATCCAGCGTCACCGCCTGCTCCAGCAGCTTCAGCGCCTCGGGCAGGCGGCCCTGCTTCTGGCGGACCAAACCGAGGTAGTACGCCGCCGGCGCGGACGGCGTCGCCGCCGCGGTGAGCGGCGCCAGCGCCGTTTCCACGGCGGCAAGATCGCCTTTTTGCCACGCGGCCTTGGCCGTCGCGAGCGCGTCGTCGGCACTCGCCGCCGGCAATCGGCCCGGCGCGAAGAGCAAGGCCATCAAGGGAAAGAGCATCAGGATCGGATATTTCATGGGAAAAATCAGTCGTGCTGCAGCGCCCGGGTCGGGTTCAGCCGCGCCGCGCTCCACGCCGGCAACGCGCCCGCCAGCAACGCCACCGCCGCCAACAACACCGCGAGCCCGGCCAATCCCGCCGCCGTCAGCGGCACGAGTCCGGGCACCGTCGCCTGCAGCACCCGCTCCGCGCCCAGCGCTCCGAGCCCGCCGAGAACGAGCCCCGCCGCCGCCACGCGGCCCGCGCGCCCCAGCACCAGCGCCACGATGCCCGCCGGCGTCGCGCCCAGCGCCAGCCGGATGCCGAACTCCCGCGTGCGCTGGCTCACCGTGAAAGCCATGCTCGCATAAAGCCCGAACGCCGACAGCCCCAGCGCTGCCGCGGCAAAAATCCCCAGCAGCCACGCCCGCAGCCGCGGCTGCACGGTCGTCAGCGCGATGTTCTCCTCGAGCGACCGCACCGTCAGCGCCACCGCCGGATCGGCCCGCCGCAACGCCGCCTGCACGGTCGCGGCGCCGGTGCCCGGCGCCGTCTTCACGAGGTAGGTCGTGAAGAACCAGGGCGACTGCGCCGCCGGCACGTAGAGCTGCGGCGGGGGCGGATCGGAGAGGTTGTCCTGGCGCGTGTCCGCGACGACGCCGACGATCTCCCGGTATTCACGATTCAACCACGGCAGCGTCTGGATCTTTTGCCCGATCGGATCGCGGTCCGGGAAAATCCGCCGCGCCAGCGCCTCGTTGATCACGCAGACGCGGGGCGCCTGGAAATCGTCGCGCGCCTCGATGAACCGGCCCCGCCGCAACGGAATCCGCAGCGTGCGCAGATAGTCGGGACTGACGCTCGCGAACACCGCCTCGTCGGCGTTGCCCTCGGTCCGCGGCCGGCCCTGCACCCAGAACGGGTAGCGCAACGTGATCCCGCCGAGCGGCGCGCTGGAGTTGATCGCGGCCGCCTCGATCCCCGGCGTCGCCTGCAGTTCCGCCAGCAGCCGATCGTAGTAGCGCGCCAGCTCCGCCGGCTGCGCCCAGGCGTCCTGCCCGCCCGCGATCCGGACCGCGAGCACCTGGGCCGGGGAAAAACCCGTCGCCGTCGCCTGCAGCGCAAAGAGCGTGCGCATCAGGCCGCCCGCCGCCGCGAGGACCGTGAGGGTCAGGGCAATCTGCACCGCCACCAGCGCCGTCTGCGCCTTGCCGGTGAATCCGCCCGGCGTGCCCCTCGCCCCGGCGGACTGCAACAGTTCCGCGAGATTCGTCCGCCGCACCTGCCACGCCGGCAACAACCCGCACAGCAACCCCGTCAGCGCCGTCGCCCCCAGCGCAAACACCAGCGCCGTGCCGTCGACGCCGATCTCGTGGGTCCGCGGAATCAGGCCGGCCGGCAGCGCGCGCACGAGCAACGGCAGCGCCGTCGCCGCCAGCACCGTCCCCGCCAGCCCGCCGCCCGCCGCCAGCAGCAACGATTCCGCCCACACCCCGCGGGCGAGCGCGCCGGGCGTCGCGCCGAGCGCGAGCTTGAGGGCCAGCTGCGGCATGCGGCGCAGGCCGCGGGCGAGGAGCAGATTGGCGAGGTTCACGCAGGCCACGAGCAGTACCAGACCGACCGCGCCGACGAGCAGCAGCAGCGAGCGCCGCAGCCCGCCGACGCGCTGTTCCAACAGCGGCTTCGGCTCGAAGGTCCAGCCGCGGTTCACCGCCGGGTACTCCGCCTCGAGCGTCCGGCCCACCGTCGCCAGTTCCGCCCGTGCGGCCGACACGGATACGCCGGCGCCGAGCCGCCCCACCGTCGTCCAAAAACGCGAATCGCGGGCCAGGTTTTCCCCCGACTCCGGCGGGAAGGGCAGCCACAGGTCGACGAACTCCGGCTCCCGGAAATTGTCCGGCATGACGCCCACGATCGTCGTGGGCTGGCGCTCCAGCGTCACCGTCGTGCCGATCACCTCCGGCCGCCCGCCGAAATGCCGGCGCCACGCCGCCGCCGACAGCACCGCGGTCCGCGGGGCGGCGGCCGAATACTCGTCCGCGCGGAACACCCGGCCGTGCGCCGGATTCGTCCGGAAGACGGCGAAGAACTCCTCCGTGACGAGCGCGCCGACCAGTTGCCGGGCGTCGCCGCCGTCGGGCCGGTAACCGACGAACTCCGGCCGAAACGCCGCCAGCGCGGCGAAACTGCGCGCGCGTTCCCGCACATCGCGAAAGTCCGCCGCCGACAGCGCCGGCTGGTCGAGCGCCTTGGCCGCATTGACCGAGCCCACCCCGACCAGTCGCTCCGCTTCCGGATACGGCAGCGGCGACAGCACGATCGCTTCGAAGATCGAGAAGACCGCGACATTGGCGCCAAGCCCGAGCGCGAGCAGGCCAACCACCAGCGACGAGAAACCGGGCGCGCGCCGCAACGTGCGGAAAGCGGATTGAAACTCGGCGAAAATGGAGACGGCAGACATGCGGCGAATCGAAGTGCCGCCAAGGTATCGCGTCCCGCCGCCGCCCGCATCGCGCGGAAGTCATGGCCGAAGGTCATGATCCAAAACCGGAACTCGGAAACCGGAGACCGGAGACTCAGGCCTACGACCGGCGGTTCGTTCTCTCAACCCTCAGCTCTCAACGCTCAACTCCACTCACACCAACCCGAGCTCCCGCGCCCGCAGCGCCGCTTGGGTGCGGTCGAGCGCCCCGAGTTTGCCGAGCACGTTTGTCATGTGATTCTTCACCGTGCCTTCGGAGATCTTCAGCTGGGCGCCAATTTCCTTGTTGCTGAAACCGCTCGCCAGAAAACGCAGCACGTCGAGTTCCCGCGCGGACAACGGCTCGGACAACGGCGGGGCCGCCGGCGCGCGCGGCGCGGCGGGCGCGGCGGCGCGGGCCATGAGCTTGGCGGCGACGCTCGGCTCCAGCACGGCCGAACCTTGCGCCGCGGCGCGGATCGCCCCGCAGAGTTTCTCGGCCGAACTGGCTTTCAACATATAGCCGACGGCGCCGGCCCGCAGCGCGGCGAAGACTTCCTCGTCCTCGTCGAACGTCGTCAGCACAATGATCCGCGGCTTCGGACCGGCGGCGACGATCCGTCGCGTGGCCTCGACGCCGCCGAGGACGGGCATGCGCAGATCCATCAGCACGACGTCGGGTTTGAGTTTCGCCACCGCCGCGACCGCCGCTTCGCCGTCCGGCGCCTCGCCGACGAGATCGAAATCGGGCTGGAGCGAGAGCAACGTGCGCAGCGCCTCGCGGAAGAGCGATTGGTCGTCGACGAGCAGCAACCGGATCTTCGGCGCGTTCATGCCGGCACCTCGACTTCCAGGCTGAATCCGCCGTCCGGCCGCGGGCCCGTGCGCAGCGTGCCGCCGAGCAAGGCGAGCCGTTCGCCGAGGCCGCGCAGGCCGTAGCCGCCGGCGGCGCGGTCGCCGCCCGCCGCGGCGCCGCGGCCGTTGTCGAGCACCGTCAGCCGCACGCGCGCCGGGTCGCGGAAATCGAGCACGACCGCACTCGCGCTGGCGGCGGCGTGTTTGCTCACGTTGGTGAGGCCTTCCTGGGCCGCGCGGTAGAGCGCGTGTTCGGTCGCCGCCGGCAAGCCGCGCGGCGCGCCTTCGATGCGCAGGTCGGGCGCCGGTTGCACGTCGGCGGCGAGCTTGCGCAGGACGTCGGGCAACGGCGGCCGCGCGGCATCGGCGGCGAGCGATCCGACCGAGCGGCGCACGTCGTCGAGGGCCTCGCCCGCGAGCCGCGCCGCCTTCGCCACGGAATCGGCCGCGCGCGCCGCATCGACGGCGAACAGCGCCTGCGCGGCGTCGAGCTGGACCTTGATCGTGGTGAGGTAGTGGCCGACGCCGTCGTGGATCTCGCGCGCGAGCCGGTTGCGCTCGCGGGTCGTCGCCAATTCGGCCGTAGCCGCGGCATGGGCCCGGAGCTGCGCGTTGGCCGCGCCGAGTTCGGCGGCCAGTTTCTCGGACTGCTCGCGGGCCAGCAGGGCCTGCCGCGAGATGAAGGAGAACGCGATCGTGAAGATGTAGCCCGGGGCAAAGCTCTGGACGCCGCGCATGACGCCAGACCAACCGAAAGCAGGAAACCACACCGCCACCGTACCGCCGTAGACCAGCGCTCCGACCGTCGGCAAGCCGCGCCAACCGTAGTCGAAAATCGCCTGGCTCACGAGCGGCAGCCCGAGAATGCCGAAAAATCCCCGCGCCGGACTGAGCCAGATCGCCGCCAGCACGATCGCGATCTGCACCGCGTAATAGGCCCGCAGCCACACGGCCGGCCGACCGGCGGTCAAGCGGTCGCACGCGACGTTCAGCGTCATGTACGCCGCGCCGAGCGCGAACACGACCGGCACCTGCCAGGGCTCGCCGCCCAGCCGATTGTTGAACGCGAGGTCCGCGTACGACGCCACCACGACACCCGCAAAGGCGCCGTAGCCGTAGAGTGAAGAGCGGTTGTCAGGCAGCCATTGCATCGGAGACGCCGACCCTAGCGGGTTTCCCGCCGCTTGGGAAGATGACCAAAGTCATGGTCGGCCCGCCGGCGTGGCGCGGCTCGCCCGGGGCCGGGGCAGAATTCCCTTCAACCGCGGCGCGCCTCCGGTTAGCGCTGAGGACCCCTCCCCATGCGCTTTCCTGCCTGTTTCCCCGTGTTCGTGGCTCTCGCCTGCGTCGCCCCGTCTGCCGCCCTTGCCGCCGAGTCCCAGACCGTCGGCTTGTTCGAGAAGACCCTGACCAAAAAAGTCGGATACACATTTCTGCTCTCGCTCCCCGAAGGCTACGCAGCCGATCCCGCGAAGCAGTGGCCGTTGCTCGTGTTTCTGCACGGCTCGGGCGAGCGGGGCTCGAACCCGTGGCTCGTCGCCAAGCACGGTCCGCCGAAAGTGATCCGCGGCGGCGCGCCGGAAATCGCTCCGGCTGCCGGCGACGTTCCCCTGCCACCCGAGACTCCGGAAGCGCAGGCGCAGCGGGAGAAATCCGCCGCGATGCTCAGGACAAACTTCATCGTGGTCTCGCCGCAGTGTCCGTCCGGGACCTCGTGGAACG